>JALRJD010000220.1 GCA_023255165.1 Porticoccaceae bacterium
ACCTTCGAGGCGATGATGACCGGCGACATGAACCCCACCGCCGCCTTCATGAGCGGCAAGCTGGCCGAGGCGACCCGAAAGCGGGTGGTTGGCAATGGCGCCGACGCTGGCGTTAGCATCGGGCCACTGATCGATGAAAAAGCAGCCAACAGTGTGTGCGATTTTATCGACGATGCGCTGGCCAAAGGGGCCAAGGTATTGCTTGGCGGCGGACGCAGTGAATTGGGTGGTTCATTTGTCGAGCCGACGATTTTGACCAATGTTAGCCGCGATATGCGAGTGTTCTCGGAAGAGATTTTTGGCCCAGTGGCGCCGCTGTTTAAATTTGAAACCGAAGCCGATGTAGTGGCCATGGCCAATGACACCGAGTTTGGTCTCGCTGCCTATTTTTATTCACGGGATATCGGCCGTGTCTGGCGTGTGGCCGAACAGCTTGAATACGGTATTGTCGGGGTTAACGAAGGCATTATCTCGAATGAGATGGCGCCCTTTGGTGGCGTAAAAGAGTCTGGCAGTGGCCGCGAAGGATCCAAATACGGCATGGACGACTATATGGACATTAAATATATCTGTATGGGCGGTATATAAAGATGAACCATTTAATTTACCCTACCACCAACTTCAAGGCGATTGAGCAGATCAGCATCGAACGCGGTGAAGGCTGTTATGTCTGGGACGACAAAGGCAATCAATACCTCGAGGGCATGGCCGGGCTCTGGTGTACCGCGCTCGGCTATGGCAACCAGGAAGTGATCGCCAGCGCCACCGAGCAGATGAACAGGCTCACCTTCACCCATATGTTTGGCGGCAAGACCCACCCGGTGGCCATTGAGCTGGCCGATACGCTGGCCGCGATGATTCCCATGCAAGACGCAATGATCTCGTTTGGCAACTCCGGTAGCGATGCCAACGACACCCACATCAAACTGCTGCGCTACTACCACGAAGCGATCGGCAAACCCGAGCGGCGCAAAATTATCGCTCGCGAGCGCTCCTATCACGGTGTCACCGTCGCCTCTGCGGCGCTGACCGGGCTGCCGGTAACGCAAAATCATTTTGATCTGCCGGTCGATGCACTGGGCATCTTGCGCACCGACCACCCACACTACTATCGCGGCAAGCAGGGTGATGAGACCGAAGCCGAATTTGTCGAGCGCATCGTCGGCAACCTGGAGCGGATGATTGTCGCCGAGGGGCCGGAGACCATTGCCGCCTTTATCGCTGAGCCAATTACCGGCGCCAGCGGTGTGATTGTGCCGCCACCAGGTTACTACGACAGAGTGCAGGCGGTATTAAACCAATACGACATACTGTTTTGGGCCGACGAAGTGATCACCGGCTTTGGTCGCACCGGCAGCGATTTTGGTTGCACCACCATGGGCATTGAAGCGCCGGATATGATGACCTTTGCCAAGCAGCTTTCGTCTGCCTATATGCCGATCAGCGCCTCGGCAATTCGCCGCGATATCTACGACGCCATGATTGAACAGAGCGCCGCAGCCGGCGCCTTTGGCCATGGCTACACCTATTCCGGGCATCCGGTGGCCTGTGCGGTGGCGCTCAAGGTCTTACAGATCTATCAGCGTGACAATATTTTCGAAAAAGCGGCGGTGACAGGTCAATATCTGCAATCGCGCCTGGCTGAATTTGCCGATCATCCGCTGGTGGGTGAAGTGCGTGGCAGCGGCCTGATTGGCGCACTGGAACTGGTGGCCAATAAAGAGACCGGTCAGGCATTTGTCGGGGGTGCGGTTGGCGGTTATGCCCAGAAAGCGGCGCAGGATAATGGCGTGTTGTTGCGCACGGTAGCGGGATCCAGTCTGGCGTTTTGCCCGCCGTTGATTATTACCGAGGCGCAGATCGACCAGTTAATCGATGCCACCGGGCGAGCGCTGGATCAAACACTGGATTATTGCCAGCAGCAGAAACTGCTGGCGTAACGCATTTAATATCAGCTTTTAAACAGTTACTATTGTCACTGCCTGCCATCTGCGATTCCCAAAATTAAAATAACAGGAAA
>JALRJD010000259.1 GCA_023255165.1 Porticoccaceae bacterium
GCAGGGTAACCAGCTTGGTTTGCGTGGCGATACTGTTTTCAGAACGGCCGGGTTGATTTTTCAAGGCCTGGCGAATGGCTGCCCGCACCTTGAAATGGTCGGTTGTAAATGGGTCGTAGATAACCAGTAGTGAGGCGTAGGAGGGCACCATATCAATCAGCAGCCCGGCCAGAGAATCGCGCAATCGAGCTGCGGTGGTCGCCACCGCGGCGGCAATCGGCTCGCTGGGCGCCTCGCCGAAATAGACAATCAGGGCATTCTCTCCGGCAATGGCGATAGTCGGTTCAAGTGCTTTTGTTGGTAACCGGGAGTTCAAAATGGCTTCACTGATTGATTATCTGACGAATTTGCTGAATCGCTTGAACACCATCCATATTGTCGCCATGCACGCAGAGTGAATCGGCCTGAAGCTCAAGGCGATGCCCGCTGACCGTGGTGACAGAGCCTTCATTTTTAAGTTGCTCAACCTGGGCGAGCATTTTCTCGCGGCTGTGCACCGCGCCGGCTTTACTGCGCGATAGCAGGGCGCCATTGTCGTCGTAACAGCGGTCGGCAAATGCTTCAAAAATAACTTCCAGGCCAAACATTTTCGCTTCTTCACGATGGATGTCAGCTTCAGGTGTCGCCTGCAGCATAAAGGCCAGTGGCAGATGGGATTCGGCAATCGCCTCCATAATGGCACTGCGAATATGGCCGTTGACCATCATGTCGTTGTACAGGGCGCCATGGGGTTTGACATAGCTCACTTCGAGGCCAAGGTTTTGCGCCATACCGGCCAGGGCGGCAATTTGATACTGCACGATGGCGACGATCTCAACCGGCGGCAGGTTCATTGAGCGGCGACCAAAGCCGGCCAGGTCCGGGTAGCTGGGGTGAGCGCCAACGGCCACATGGTTGCGCTTGGCCGAGAGCAGGGTTTTTTTCATTACCACCGGATCGCCAGCGTGGAAGCCACAGGCGATATTGGCCTGATCGATAAAGGGCATCACTTCGTCGTCGAGGCCCATGGTCCAGGCGCCGAAGCTTTCGCCGAGATCGCAATTTAAAAGCAGTGGCATAGCTATTTCCTGTTACTGATTTTGGTTAAGGCGCGGTTATTCACTCTTGGTTAGCTTAATCTTTTTTAACTGGCCGCAAGATCGCTGTTTTTTAGATCGGTCACCAGCATGCAACCGGGACTATGGGTAATGCAAAATGGCAGCTTTGCCTGTTCCAACGCCACCTGCGGGGTGACGCCGCAGGCCCAAAACAGCGGCTGCTCGCCGGCCTTGATGGTGACCGCGTCGCCAAAGTCTGGATGATTGATGTCGGCAATGCCAATATCCCCGGGATTGGCGTAGTGAATCGGCTCGCCATGTACCGAGGGGAAGCGCTTGCAAATCTCCGCTGCGCGCAACGCCTGCTGTGGTTCAAAAGGGCGCATGCTGACCACCATTTTTCCGCTAAAGGGTCCGGCGGGCGTGCAGTCGATATTGGTTCTGTACATCGGCACATTGACCGCTTCGGTGACATTGCGCACTTCCAGGCCATCGGCGATAAGGGCCTCTTCAAAGGAGAATGAACAGCCGAGCAAAAAAGCCACCAGATCATCGCGCCAGTACGCTTTGATATCGCTAACCTGATCGACCACTTCGCCGTGTTCAAAGATTTTATAGCCTGGTATATCAGTGCGAATATCGAGATCATCGCCAAGTGCGGGAATGCTGAAATTGCCTGGTTCCGACTTGGCAATCAGCGGGCAGGGCTTGGGATTGGCTTCGCAGAAAGCGAGAAAATCCGCCGCGCTGTCGGCCGGCAGTATCACCAGATTGCACTGCACATAACCATTGCAAAACCCGGAGGTATTGCCGCGATGCTGGCCGCTACGGATCTGCTGACGCAGTTCGCGGGGACTGATGTGCTGCGCTTTTTGTGAAGCTGCTCCTGGTGATGCTGATCGAGATGATGCTGACTGTGGCATATGCCGCTCCGGTTAGTCTGCTGCGATTCTAGCAGAGCTTTAACGATTGCGAATAGAGTGCGGCCTATAGGTTTTTATGGGCTACAGGCGCTTACCGCCAGCGCTTGGCCCAAACATCCAGCACTCGCTCCGCATACCAGTACTGGCCGTGGCTGCCGTTGTAGCGAGCTAGGGCGTCGGCGAGGCGACCCTTTTCACGGTCGAGATAGTATTTCAGTATGGTGCAGCCATAGCGCAGATTGGTCTGGGTATTGATCAGATTGTCCTCCGGCCGGCCGATCTCATCTTTCCAGAACGGCATAATTTGCATCATTCCCTGGGCGCCGGCGGAGGAGACTGCATAGCGATCGAAACCACTTTCCACTTCAATCAGGGCCAGCACAATTTCCGGAGAAAGCCCGGCGCGCGAGGCTTCACTGTGCACAAGTTTGAGCAGATTGATACGTTGGTCGGGGTCTTTGACCAGGCTGGCCAGGGCGGGCTCTTTGGCAACCAGCCAGACCTCGGCATCGTATTGGTCGTCAAAGCTGTCGGCTTCTGTGGCAGCCTGTTTAAGCAATGACAGCAGTGCCGGGTCCGGGAGTTCGGTTGCGTTTGCAGGGAAACCAAGCAGTTGAATTAAGAGCAGTTGAATTAAGAGCAGCTGAATCAAGAGCTGCATAAAAAGAGTGGCCACAGCAATCCGCTGTGGCCTGGTTGTGAATTTGTCCGGGCTGTTACTTGAGCACGTTCTCGGCAATAAAGTCATCCAGTGCATCCCTTGCTATCTGTCGGTTTTCCGGTTCACGGCGGTTGCGATATTCGATGCTTCCCTCGGCCAGACCGCGATCGCCAATCACAAACCGGTGGGGTATGCCAAGCAGTTCGATATCGGCGAGCATGCCACCCAGACGCGCCTTGGCTTCATCCATAAACAGTACCTCATAACCGGCGCTGACAAGTTTGGTGTAGAGCGCCTCGCAGGTTTCGGCAACCAGCTCGGACTTGTGCATATTGATCGGCACAATGGCGATCTGGAATGGGGCAATTGCCTCTGGCCAGATAATGCCGTTGTCGTCGTGGTTCTGTTCGATGGCCGCGGCAACAATGCGGCTCACACCTATACCATAGCAGCCCATCGACATAACCTGTTCCTTGCCGTTTTCGTCGAGCACGGTGGCATTCATTGCTTTACTGTATTTGGTGCCAAGCTGGAAAATATGGCCGACTTCGATGCCACGTTTAATTTCCAACACGCCTTTGCCATCCGGGCTTGGGTCGCCCGCCACCACATTGCGGATATCGGCTACTCTGAATTCGCCGCAGTCCCGCTGCCAGTTGACGCCGGTAAGATGGTAGCCGTCGCGGTTGGCGCCG
>JALRJD010000314.1 GCA_023255165.1 Porticoccaceae bacterium
CGTGAAGTCGATGATTCGATACTTGCCACCGAATGGCACGGCAGGCTTTGCGCGGACCCCCGAAAGCACGCCGAGGCGAGACCGCCATCGGAGCGCAGGATAGAGAGCTGGGTATCTTCACCCATCTTGTCATTGAGCGCCGCCTGCAGATTGTTGACATAGGTCGCCACTTCCGGGCGCACGTAGGAGTTGACCACGGTGGTTTCGGTGCGCTCATATTCCTGCATTTCCGGCACTACTTCGCTGGAGATGGAAATCGGTGTATCAGTAAAAATTTCGGCGGCAATTTCGCGGGCGCGAACTTCGTGGGCACCATTGATATAAGAGTTGATAAAACAGATTGTCAGCGCTTCCACTTCACCGCGGTCATGCAGTGCTTTGAGGTCGATGCGCAATTGTTCTTCATCCAGCGCGGTCACCTGCTCGCCGGTCGCGCTCATCCGCTCATGGGCACCGATAGTCAGTTCCAGCGGTGCCAGCAGTGGCTTCTTCACAAAGCTGACCCAACCGCCGAGGCCGCCCGGACAGAACGACCGCGCCACCTGCAAAGTATCTTCATAGCCAGCGGTAGTCACCAGACCCACCTTGGCGCCACGGCCGGTCAGTACGGCGTTGGTGGCGACGGTGGTGCCGTGCATAACGCGGCTGACATCGCGGGGATCAATACCGGATTCATCACAGATGCGGGCGATACCATTCAGCACACCGATCGAGGAATCTTCCGGTGTCGAGGGCACCTTGGCGGTAAAAGTCTGGCCTGATTCCTCGTTGATCAGCAGAAGGTCAGTGAATGTCCCCCCAACGTCTACTCCTAGCCTAAAGCTCATACTTGTCTCCGGTATTATTTTCTTGTTGTTCTTGTTTTCTTTTTTGTTGTTTTCTGGCTAGCTGCGTTTTACCCATCTGGCTTATACGCGGGTTATTTCAAAGCAGCTCAGTTAACACTTTTCACATTACGCTGTTTTTAACAGATAGTTTTGCAGCCAGGGCTTTGCCCGGCCGCCCGGCGCCGTGCCAGTCAACCGCGCCGCTAAATCCGACGCCAGCATTAATTTACCCAGATCGATACCGGTCTCAAAACCCATTTGCGCCAGCATCATGGCCACATCATCAGTCGACACATTGCCCGACGCGCCCGGCGCAAAGGGGCAACCGCCGAGCCCGGCAATTGAACTATCGAAGCGCCGCACACCAGACTCTACCGCGGCAAACACATTGGCCAGGCCCATGGCGCGGGTATCGTGAAAATGGCAACCCAAGCGCTCGGCACCATGCTCAGCCACCAGCGCAGCGGTCAGATCACGCACCTGCTGCGGATGCGCCGCACCGATGGTATCCGCCAGCACCACCTGATCGGCGCCATAAGCCATAAACCGGGCAACCACATTCTCAACCACCGCGGGGTCGGTGGGGCCATCAAAGGGGCATTCAAATGCCACCGCCACGGTGGCAACCACTTCAATGCCGTCCTCACGGGCACAGTTAAGAATATCCACTGTTACCGCTTCCGCCTCGGCCATACTCATGGCAGCATTTTTTTGCGCCATTCCATCGCTGGCATAGAGCACCATCGTGACCATTTTGGCGCCGGCATCACGGGCCAATTGATAGCCTTTCATATTCGGAATCAAAGCCAGAGAAGTCGCGCTGTATTCCGGCTGATCTCGCAAGCCGGCAAATACCTGATCAGTGCCCGCCATGGCCGGCACCGCTTTCGGTGAGACAAAACTGCCCACTTCAATTTGTGACACGCCGGCATCGGCGATTGCCCGTACCAGCGCCACACGCTCGTCGGTAGCGAGAATCTTAAGCTGATTCTGCAGGCCGTCACGCGGGCCCACATCGGTGATAATAATTCTGTCAGTCATGCTCTAACTATCCTCTGAAAATCCTCTAACTATCCTTCAACTATTGTCTGGCCACCCGCTCTCTACCCAACTGTTTGCTAACCAACTATTTACTAACCAACTATTAATTAACCAATAGTTCCCTGAGAGCGCATCTGCGCGATCTCTTGTGAACTGAAATTGAGCAACTCCTGCAGCACCTGATCCGTATCCTGACCCAGTAGCGGCGCCGCACTAAACACCTCGTCTGCACTGCGTGAAAGCTTGATTGGATTGCCCGGGCCTTTGGTTGAGCCACCATTGGGGTGCTTTAAATCAATCACCATATTGCGGTGCAGCACCTGACTGTCTGAAAGCGCCTGACTAAAATTATTGACCGGCGCACAGGGGATGCGCTGCGCTTCAAATAGCGCCAGCCAGTGGGCGCAGGGCTCGGTGCTGAGCAGCTGGTTAAGTGTGTTATTGATCATATCGCGATCTTGCCAACGGCCCGGTTGGGTATCGTATTTGGCATCATCAAACTCTGGGCAGTTAAGCACCTGTTTAAGGTTTTGCCAAAAATTGTCGGTAATAACCGCTATCACAATAAAGCCATCTGAACAGCTAAAGGTGTTGTAAGGCACATGGACAAAATGGCTGTTGCCAATCGGATAGGGGTTTTCGCCCGACAGAAAGTGCATGGTCGCCATATAGTTGAGCATCGAGATCTGGCAATCGAGCATGGAGATATCCACATGCTGACCAACGCCGCTGCGCTCGCGCTCGTAGAGAGCCGCCAACACACCCATCACGCCAAACATGCCACCGCCGAGATCGCCAATTGGAATGCCGGCGCGCACCGGGTGCGCCTGATCAGGGCCGGTAATCGACATACCGCCACCCATTGCCTGGGCCACCTGATCAAAGGCCGGCCGCTTGCTGCCCGGGCCATCGGAGCCAAAGCCCGACACCGTGCAAGTGATAATGCGCGGATTGATCTCGCTCAGTGATGCAAAGTCGATTTTCAGGCGCTCGGGCACGCCGGCGCCAAAATTGCTGATCACAATATCGGACTTTTCAACCAGCTGATAAAACAGCTTCAGTCCCTGCTCGCTCTTGAGGTCGATCACCACGCTCTTTTTATTGCGATTCAGGGTCAGGTAATAGGCGCCCATGCCATCCAGCGAATTGTTCGGGTCAGAGGCCAGCAGCTTGCGCGTACCCTCGCCGCCAAGAGGCTCAACCTTGATGGTCTCAGCGCCCAGATCAGCGAGAATCATGCTGCCGTAGGGGCCGGACAGCATATGGGTAAGATCGAGGATACGGACATCTTTCAACGCCCTGGTCACGGAAGGGCTCAGAGACGCGGGGCTCATGGACGGGTTCACAGGCCGACTCCAATAGCCGCAATCAGCGCAAGACCGGCGCCACGCAGACGCAGTGAATAATCAAAATGGCACAATCTTGTCATCCCCCATGCCAGCCATAGGATCGTGGACTGGCGATTGTTTTATTATTTTCCCGATCAGCTCAAAAGGTTGGCCCAGAGAATATTAGCCCATCAGGATCTATTGGTATAAAGTTATACCAAACAATCTTTAATGATACAACCACTCAATGTAAACGTAACAACCCAGAAATAAGATCACTAAGGCGTCATCCATGACCACCAAAGTAAGTGCAACCCTGTTTAATGAAAATCTGCGCTGCAATATTTCCGCGGATCTTCCGGTGCCGCTCTACCACCAACTCTACAGCCTGCTGAAAAATTTTATTCTCGACGGCTCATTGCACCATGGGGAAAAACTGCCCAGCGAACAGGAGCTGGCGCAGATATTTGATGTGTCGCGAATCACCGCCAAGCGCGCGGTCAATGAGCTGGCTGCGGAACAGCTCGTAGAGCGGGCGCGCGCCAAAGGCACCCACGTTATTTACAAATATTCCCCCAAACCGGTGCAGGCGCCGTTGGTCGGCGTTCTCGAAGAGATCGACAGCATTGCCGAAAGCTCAAAAGCGACTGTTTTGGAGTGTGCCCTGATAAAACCACCACAGAGTATCGGCGTCGAATTTGAGCTGCAGCCAGATGACAGATTGTTTCATCTGGTAAGAACACGAAATCGCGCCGGCGCGGTGTTTGGCTACTTTGATAGTTGGAGCGCCAATGTTGATGTGCCTGAGAGCACTGATATTTTCATCAATGAGTCGCGGCACCAATATTTTCGTGAAAGCGGCATGCGCGTCAGCCATATCACCCAGACCATCGGCGCAATCGGCGCCTCTGCGAGCATAGCCAACCACCTCAATGTCGAGCCCGGCGCTCCCCTTCTGCAACTGGTGCGACGCTCGTTCTATCAGGATGGCGACAATGAAATTCTGGTCGATTACCTGATTGCTCTCTACAACACTGACCTGTTCCAGTATCGGATGGATCTCAAGCTGGACTGATATAGCGCTAATACTTTCCCTGTTTTTCGGCTTTCTCTTTTCGTTTGCCTTTCGCTTCTCGCT
>JALRJD010000372.1 GCA_023255165.1 Porticoccaceae bacterium
ATCAGCCATACGACGTTCCGGCGGCGCAAGACCCTCATCGATTTGCTGACGCCGGTAACGAATGTCATCGGGTCCAAAGAGCGTGAGTGTCTCAGCCGGTGCTCCGTCGCGGCCAGCACGACCGATCTCTTGGTAGTAAGACTCAATCGATTTCGGCAGGTCTGCATGGGCAACCCAACGGATGTCGGGCTTGTCGATCCCCATACCAAAGGCAACGGTCGCAACCACAATCAGTCCGGGCAGACCACAGAGGCGCTGCAGGCCAAGGCCGACAAAACCGGCTATCAGCCTTCACAGCCGGTTCGCAATCAGGATCCCCAATATTCGCCAGTGGCCAATCAGGCCCACTCCAAACAGGTATTTTGGGGCGACACCCATCTGCACTCCAACTTTTCGATGGATGCGTTTATTTTTGGTAACACCCTCGGGCCGGACGATGCCTATCGTTTTGCCAAAGGCGAAAAGGTAATGGCCACCAGAGGACAACCGGCGCAGTTGCGCGAGCCTCTCGATTTTCTGGTGCTGGCCGATCACACCGATGGCGTTGGAGCCATGATTGCGCTGGAGTCCGGCAATGAAATGCTGCTGGCCAACCCAACATTGAAGCGCTGGTCCGATATTCTGTTTAAAGGCGAAGCAGCTGAACACCGCGAGTTGGAAGCCACCCAGACTTCACCCGACACGCCGCGCGAGCTGGAAGATGCAACAATTCGCGGCAACGCCTGGGATTATCTAACCGCAACCGCGGATGCGCACTATCAGCCGGGAGTGTTTACACCGTTGATCGGGTTTGAATTTACCGCCCAGAAAGGCGGCCAGAATCTGCACCGCGTGGTGATCTATCGCGACGACGCGGAGACCGCTCGCACACTGCTGCCACTGTCGCCAAAAGAGAACTCCGACCCGCGGGTGCTGTGGGACTTTTTGCAGCAGTATGAAGAGACCAGCGGTGGCAAGGTGTTGGCCATTGCCCACAACGGCAATCTTTCCAACGGCATTATGTTCCCCACTGCCGAGCTGGAGTTTGGCGACCAGATGGATTCGGATTATGCACAGCGTCGTGCGCGCTGGGAACCTGTATACGAAGTAACCCAGATCAAAGGTGATGGCGAAGCACATCCGTTGTTGTCGCCAGACGATCGCTTTGCCGACTATGAATCCTGGGATCTTGGCGATTTTGCCGGGGTGCGCAAAACCGATCAGATGATTCCCTTTGAATATGCCCGCGAAGCGCTGAAAAATGGTTTGGCGCTGGAGTCCTCGCTGGGCGCCAACCCCTACAAATTTGGCATGATTGGTTCCACCGATTCGCACACCTCGCTGGCGGCAGTGGCGGAAGATAATTTCTACGGCAAGCACAGCGCGCAGATGGAGCCACAGCCCAATCGCTGGAAAGATGCGGTCGGTGGCCGCGGTGAAGTGACCGTGCCCGGTTTTATGATGGCGGCCTCAGGCTATGCCGCAGTGTGGGCGACCGAGAATACCCGCGAAGCGATCTGGGATGCGATTCAGCGTAAAGAAGTCTATGCCACAACCGGCAGTCGCATCACGGTGCGTTTCTTCGGTGGCTGGGACTTTAGCGAAGCGGATCTGCACGCCGCCAATATGCCTGAACTGGGTTACAGCAAAGGGGTGCCGATGGGCGCTAGCCTGATGCAGGGCAGTGCGTCGGCACCGGCCTTTATGTTGCAGGCGGCGAAAGATCCCAATGGCGCCAACCTCGACCGCTTGCAGGTGATCAAGGGTTGGGAAGACGAAACCGGTGCAGTGCATGAAAAGGTCTTTAACGTGGCCTGGAGCAATACCGAATTGCGCTCAATGGATGCCGCGGGCGATGTGGCGGATATCCCCTCGACTGTGGATGTGGGTTCGGCAACCTATAGTCACCAATATGGTGCCGCCGAGCTCAGCGCGCTGTGGCAGGACCCGGAATTCAGCGCCGCGCAAAAGGCATTTTATTATGTGCGGGTGATTGAAGTGCCATCTCCGCGCTGGACCGCCTACGACGCTTCACGCTTTAATGTTGCCATGCCGCCCTTTGTAAAAATGACCACTCAGGAACGCGCTTACAGTTCACCGATCTGGTATGAGCCTGCTGAGTAAACTCCCCGGATCAATAATTTGATTTGGCGCTAAATAAAAACCGGGCTATTGATTCAGTCACTGATCAATCAATAGCCCGGTTTTTTTATTGTCAGGAAAGCCGTTAAAAGTAGCGGCGAATCTCCGCCATAAACCCGCGCCCCTCACCGACAAAATAGCGATAGCTGCCAAAGGCATAGTCGGCGCGATCGG
>JALRJD010000020.1 GCA_023255165.1 Porticoccaceae bacterium
AGTGATCTGGATGAGAAAAGCCTCTACCGCCTCAAGCGCAAAGGCTTCTCCGACCGCAGGCTTGGCGATGTTTTGGGTTGTGGCGAAACCGCCGTGCGCGAGATGCGCTACAAACTGGGTCTGCACCCGGTTTACAAGCGCGTCGATACCTGCGCTGCCGAATTTTCCACCGACACCGCCTATATGTACTCGACCTACGAGGACGAGTGCGAGGCACGGCCCAGTAGTCGTGACAAGATTCTTGTGCTCGGCGGCGGTCCAAACCGCATTGGCCAGGGCATCGAGTTTGATTACTGCTGTGTTCACGCCGCGTTGGCGATGCGTGAAGATGGCTATGAGACCATTATGGTCAACTGCAACCCGGAAACCGTTTCGACCGATTATGACACCTCCGACCGACTGTTTTTTGAGCCGGTCACTCTGGAAGATGTGCTGGAAATCGTGCGCATTGAAAAGCCCAAAGGGGTGATTGTGCAGTTTGGTGGCCAGACGCCGCTTAAACTGGCCCGTGCGTTGGAAGCCGCTGGCGTGCCAATTGTCGGCACCGAACCGGATGCCATCGACCGCGCTGAAGACCGTGAACGTTTTCAGCAGATGATTCAAAAGCTCGGTCTGCTGCAACCGCAAAATGCCACAGCGCGGAGTGTCGACCAGGCGGTTGAGCTGGCCAAGGAAATTGGTTACCCGCTGGTGGTGCGCCCCTCCTATGTACTCGGTGGCCGGGCGATGGAAATTGTCTACAAGGAAGACGAGCTGCGTCACTATATGAAGACCGCGGTAAAAGTCTCTGACGATTCGCCGGTGCTACTCGACTTCTTCCTGCCCAATGCCATTGAGATGGATGTAGATGCCGTCAGTGACGGTAAGCAAGTGGTGATTGGCGCGATCATGCAGCATATTGAACAGGCAGGTATTCACTCCGGTGACTCGGCCTGTTCACTGCCGCCCTACAGCCTGGCCGAAGATATCCAGGACGAGATGCGCGAAGTGTGCAAAAAGATGGCTCTGGAGCTGGGCGTGCGCGGCTTGATGAACGTGCAGCTGGCGCTTCAGGATGGCAAGATCTACGTGATTGAGGTCAATCCGCGCGCATCGCGAACGGTGCCGTTTGTCTCCAAGTGTATCGGCACCTCACTGGCCAAAATCGCGGCTCGCTGCATGGTCGGCCAGACACTGGAATCGCAAAACTTCACCAAAGAAATCATTCCGCCTTACTTCAGTGTTAAGGAAGCCGTTTTCCCGTTCAACAAATTCCCCGGCATCGATCCGATCCTTGGGCCAGAGATGAAATCCACTGGTGAAGTAATGGGCGTGGGCGCAACCTTTGCCGAGGCCTATGGCAAAGCTGAACTTGGCGCCAGCGACGAGATTCCATCAAAGGGCACTGCCTTTGTCAGCGTTCGCGAACGCGATAAAGATCAGGTACCAGCTCTGGCGCGCCAGCTCTCTGATCTCGGTTTCAAACTGGTCGCCACCAAGGGAACTGCCCTGGTGATCGAGCAGGCAGGTCTGCCGGTAACACTGGTCAATAAAGTTAAGGAAGGTCGCCCGCATATTGTGGATATGATCAAGAGTGATAAGATTGACTTGATTATTAATACCACAGAGGGTCGTCAGGCGATTTCAGATTCGTCCGCCATTCGCTCCAGTGCCGAGCAACATCGCGTCTATTACACGACCACGATGGCCGGTGGCAGCGCAGTGTGTCAGGCTCTTAATTTTGACGGTGAAACCACGGTGCGACGTATTCAAACGCTGCATCAGGAGATAGTGTGATGCAAAAGAGCCCGATGACAGTTGAAGGCGAGATCGCTCTGCGCAAAGAGCTGGAACACCTGCTCAAGGTCGTTCGCCCGAGCATTATTGAAGCTATCGCCACAGCCCGCGAGCACGGCGATCTGAAAGAGAACGCCGAATACCACGCCGCGCGTGAACAGCAGAGCTTTACCGAGGGCCGGATTCAGGATATTGAAGGCAAACTGTCGAATATTCAGGTGATCGATATCACCAAGATGCCTCAGGGCGACCGCGTGATCTTTGGCTCAACCGTGACCATTATCAATCTCGAAGTTGAGAAAACCGTGACCTATAAAATTGTTGGTGACGACGAGGCGGATGTGAAGCAGCAGAAAATTTCCTACCAGTCGCCGATTGCACGGGCATTGATGGGCAAAGAAATCGGTGAAGTTGTGGTGGTTAAAGCGCCCAGCGGCGATGTTGAATACGAAATCGATAACGTCGAATTTATCTAGTTCTTAAGGCTATGTGTTTCACTAAGCAGCCACTCACAGGGCAGCTACTCAGGCTGCCTTGCTCGCTTCAAGCAAAAACA
This sequence comes from Porticoccaceae bacterium, assembly GCA_023255165.1. Lineage (GTDB taxonomy): Bacteria > Pseudomonadota > Gammaproteobacteria > Pseudomonadales > Porticoccaceae > HTCC2207. Next base: position 2,333 of record JALRJD010000020.1, read on the forward strand.
CCATCAGCGCTTTCTGCGCGTGCAGGCGGTTCTCCGCTTCATCCCAGACCACCGAAATAGACTCATCTTCCAGCAGCTCGGCGGATACTTCCTCTTCGCGGTGTGCGGGCAGGCAGTGCATAAACAGCACATCGTCGGCTGCGTGGCTGAGCAGGTCGTGATTGACCTGATAGTTGGCAAAATGCTTGAGACGCTGCTGCTGTTGATCTTCCTGTCCCATTGAGGCGAAGACATCCGTGGTGACCAGATGTGCGCCGCTTACCGCTGCTACCGGGTCATCGGTAATGGTTACGCGCTTGCCCGCCTGGGCGAGCAGCTCAACGCTGGGTTCGTAACCTGCCGGGCAGGCGATATTGAGGTTAAAGTCGAGCAGCATCGCCGCATTGATCCACGACTGGCACATATTGTTGCCGTCGCCAATCCAGGCCACCGTTTTGCCGGTAATCGATCCGCGATGTTCGACAAAAGTCTGAATATCCGCCAGCAACTGGCAGGGGTGAAAGTCATCAGACAGGGCATTGATAACTGGCACTTTTGAATAGTTGGCAAAGGTCTCGATCTTGTCGTGGCCAAAGGTGCGAATCATCACTATATCGACCATGCGTGAAATAACGCGCGCCGAATCTTCAATGGGCTCACCGCGTCCCAGCTGGGTGTCATTGGGTGACAAAAACAGCGCATCGCCACCGAGCTGGGCCATGCCCGCCTCAAACGAGACTCTGGTGCGGGTCGATGATTTTTCAAAGATCATTCCCAGCACCTTGCCGGCAAAAACCGGTTGCTGGGTCCCGGCGTAATGGGCCGCTTTCATTTCAATCGCCAGCTCAATAACCTGCTTTAACTCGTCGGCGCTGAGATCGTGAAGGGTGAGAAAATGTCTGATAGCCATGCGCGGTCTCGCTTTAGTCGGCGGTAAAATGTTTGATCAGCGGCGCCAGAATTGACACCACCTGATCAGCTTCACTGTCACTCATAATTAACGGCGGCAGCAGGCGTACCACGGTATCTGAAGTGACGTTGATAATCAGCCCTGCGGCCATTGCCGCGGCAAACAGGGATTTGCAGGGCTTGTTCAGTTCGATGCCAATCATGCAGCCTTTGCCGCGAATCGCCACCACATGTTCCACCCCTTCAAGCTGTGCTTCCAGACCAGACATTATGCGCTCGCCGATCAGGGTGGCGCGCTGCATCAGATTATCGTTTTGTACCGTGGTAATGGTTGCCAGCGCTGCGGCACAGGCAAGTGGGTTGCCACCAAATGTAGAGCCGTGATTGCCCGGCTGCATCAGCTGCGCCGCTTCACCCTGAGCAAGGCAAGCGCCAATCGGCACGCCATTGCCCAACCCTTTGGAGGTGGTGACCACATCGGGAACAATGCCGCTGTGTTGGTAACAGAAATAGGTGCCGGTGCGACCGTTGCCGGTCTGCACTTCATCGAGCATCAACAGCCAACCTTTGGCGTCACAGAGTGCACGCAGCTGCTGCAGATAGGTATCGGAGGCAAGACGGATGCCACCCTCGCCCTGAATCGGCTCAACCAGCACCGCACAGATTTCGGCATTATTGTCGGCAATGGTTTCCAGTGCGGCGATATTGTCAAAAGGCGCACGCACAAAGCCCCTGATCAACGGCTCAAAACCGGCCTGAACCTTGCGGCTTCCGGAAGCTGTAAGCGTGGCCAGGGTGCGACCGTGAAATGCGTTGTCCATTACCAATACAGTGGGCAATTTTATGCCCTGTTTGTGACCGTGCAGGCGGGCAATTTTAATCGCCGCCTCGTTGGCTTCCGCACCGGAGTTGCCAAAGAACACTTTTTCCATTCCCGAGGCTTCGCAGAGTTTGGTGGCCAGCTGCTCCTGGTTGGGAATGGCAAAGAAGTTTGAGCAATGGGTAAGCGTCGCTGCCTGCTCGCAAACCGCTTTCGCCACAGCCGGATGTGAATGGCCGATGCCACAGACGGCGATACCCGACAGGGCATCGAGATACTTTTTGCCATCCGCATCCCACAGCCAGGCTCCCTCGCCTTTTACCAGGGTAGCCGCTCTGGCGCCGTAAGTATTCATCAGTGCGTTGGTGGTCATTTTTTTCCTTGCGTCCTTTAGCTGCTGAAAAATAACGAAAAAAGGCAGCTATGCTGCCCCTGAAAAGTTGTTAAAACGGTGTAATAAAACGAGTTATGGGTAAATAGTAGCGCGGTTTATTTATGCTGGCAATGATCGATTGCCGCGACTAAACGCCTTGGCCAGCTTGATATAGCGCTTTTCAGCGACGGTTTAGCCAAGCCAACAGGCCGGTAATTGAAAGAACGCAGACCAACAGGCCAATCAGGTCGATAAACAGCACCCCAAAGTCGCCGAAAAAGCGCCCGCTGTGCAGATCGAGAATCACGGTTTCCAGAGAAATACTCGGCCCGGACAGACTCTGTTCAAGCTGTTCCGCGAGCTCTTCTGGCAGCGCGCGTTCGGGTGCCTGCCGATCGATCATTGTCTGCATCGCCAAATCGGTTGGAATAATCGCCAGACTCTGCGGATCAAATTCAAGCGCTGCTGAATCGCTCAACAGATATACCTTCTCGTCGATAACAGAGAGCGCCTTCAGATCCGACGGCAGACCATCAACCAGAGTAAATTGTTCGACAAACTGACCATCGGGCGTTAGCAGAATCATTGCATCAGAGCACAGCGCAAACAGCCAGGCGCTGTTGGCCGCAGCGGAGCGCAGCGCCAGGTCGCAGGTTATCGCGGGACTGTCTTCTGTAGACGAACTGGAATCGATAAATAATCTGTTGCCACTGCGGTAAAGCCAGTGGCCGTTGACTTCAAAACCGGTAGGCGATGCTTGTTCGAAACCATACCAGGACAGCAACCAGTCACTCGACAGCGCAATCTTGTTGAGTTTCAGGGCAGGGGAGTGGTTGAGTGCAAAGCCGCTGATGGCGAGGAAAATCAGCACCACAAAAACCGACAGCCCGAGGCGGCGGTGCCAGAGCATATTGGTGCGGATGCTGTTAGTCGACTTTGCGGATGCTCTGTTATTCATAGAATCGGTCTTGATCGCTGGCTCTTGGGTCATCGTTGACGAGTTAACTACGGTAAATTAGTGTCGCTCTGTTGTATAGCCAGACTGTGAAAATAGAGCGCCAGCGCGGCAACTTTATTGACCGCCCAGACCGACAGTGTAGCGCCGGTAATACCATCGATATTTTGACTCAGGCCAAGCTCTTCGGTCAGTGTCGCCCCACGGTACTGCTGAGTATAAGCTGGATAGCGAACTTCGCCGCCACGACTTTCGCGGTAGGCGAGAATTTTTACCTGCTGAATCCGGTTGTCTGTAACCACCACGCCAATAGTGATGGGCATCTCTTTGCCGATCTCTTCCAGAATCCAGGCGGTTTTGTCACCACGTTGCGAGTAGCGCACTCGCAGGCCAGCCAACGGGTGGCCAAGTATCCTGGCGGCGTGGCTGCGAATATCCTCGGTCAGCCAGAGTGTTTTTTGCTGCACTGGCGGCGCCGTTGACTGTTGGTTGATCGGGTCGCTTGTGGTTATCGAAAAAACCTCGGCAATAAAATCCGGCCCAGACTGAAAAACCCCCGTGGCGGCCGCAGCGGCCACCAGGGAGGTTAGAGTTAGAAAAGCCGCCAAACTGTAAACAGCAGCGGCTCTGTAGAGTTGCCTATGCACTGATATCAATGCCATAAAGTTAATCGTATAAATTCACAATCCGCCCGACGAAGTTATCCGCTAGAACGAATAACCTACGCCGAGGTTGAGGCCATCGTAGCCAGCCTCACCAGGAGCATCTTGATTTTGGTAATCCATTTTGAAGACTACGTTGGGATGCAGCCAGTAGTTCAGACCAATATCAAATTGTTCAACCGCGGTATCAGTCGAGCTTCCTGCAAGATTGTCGTATTCACTGTAGCGCGCGAACAGACCGACCTTGTCGTTAAAGCGATAAGAGGGCTCGATATAGAAACCGGTCTGCTCGTCGGCGCCGGCAACGATTGAGTTGATAGCATTATCGAAATCCCAGCGCGCGTAGAGTGCACGGAGTTGGAAAGCATCGCGTTTCCAGGCGATATGGGTTTCAAACAGTGTGGCGCCGATCTCTTCGCCCTCGCCCTGATGCACGTCCGACTGGACTTGCACAGAGGCGGCGATCTCAAGGCCGGGAATCGCGGTGTATTTCAGGCGACCGGTAAAGGCCATATCATCCGCCTTCGCTTCACCAACTTTTTGACGACCATCACGTGGCTTGTATTTGCCCGCGCCAAGATAGAGGCCGGAGTGCAGGGCGATATCATAGGAGAGCCCTTCGCTGATCTCGCCGCCTATCGCGGCGCCACCTTCCCACCAGGTGGCGGGAATAATATTTTTCTCAACATTATTACGCTCGGTGCCGTAGAAGGTTTCCGGTTCGTGGGTTTCATTGATAATGCCAATAGGCAGCAGAAATAGCCCGGCTTTGGCGCGCTGGTGGCTGGCAAAATCCCATTCGATATAGGCTTGTTCCAGCTCGACTTCACCCGCCTGTCCTTCCCCGGCGATGCTGTGCTCGACTTCAAGCTCGGAGAAAAAGCGCACATTCTCGGAGAACTGATGGCCGGTAAACATCACAAAGCGATGGAAATCAATCTCATCCTTACTCGCCAGTGAATCGTCGCGATCAAGGCTGTTGTAGTGCATTTCGCCGTAGCCACCGAAAGTTGTCTTGCTGTTGGCGACGGGGGCCGTAACCATTTTCTCCACCGCACTGATGGTTGCCTCAGAGACTATCTCGGTCTCTTTAATGCGCGCATCGTTGTCGCTGAGTTGCTGCTTCAGCTCGGCGATCTCGCTTTGCTGTTGTTGAATAAGTTGCCACATTTCTTCCATGCTTGGAGTTGCTGCCTGAGCCGCAGCGCTGATATTCAAGCCGATAAACGTGGCGAGAAGTTGCTTCTTCATCTGTTAAATTCCTTGAAATAAATTGATCGAAATGGACCTGCTTTTCCGTAAGGAGTGGATACTTCACGGGAACTGCTCGGTTTGCGTGGCTAACTATAGAAGCATATAAACGCAAATGCAAATCATTCTCATTTACATTTAAGAAATAGTTAAGCTAATATGACCCAGGTTCCAGTCACAGTGAAAATTAGCCTTAATTAAGCCTGGTTGATGGTGTTGTCCGCAGAGCGAAACAGGTAAAATGGCGCCAGATCAATTTGAACCACCACTTTTAGAGGACATGTCTCTATGGACATTATGGAAACCATTCGCGAACAGGTAGAGAACAACCCGATTATTCTTTATATGAAGGGCTCGCCCAACCAGCCGCAGTGTGGGTTTTCGTCTCGCACGGTGCAGGCTCTGATGGCCTGCGGCCACCGCTTTGCCTATGTGGATATTCTCTCCAATCCGGAAATTCGCGCCAATCTGCCGGCCTACGGTAACTGGCCAACCTTCCCCCAGCTCTGGGTGAATGGTGAGCTGATCGGCGGCTGCGATATTGTCACCGAAATGCATGAGAAGGGTGAGCTCAAAGCCCTGATTGATGAGGCTGCACCAGCCGAAGAATAAAACCCTTATATTTGGGCTCTTTATTAGAGCTTGATTATCATTCGAGCTTGACGATCAGCGCCGTGGACTAAACTCCGCGGCGTTGTTGTTTTTGTGCCTTGATCGAGATATTTCGCCATCCCCAGAGACTACAATCTGCGGCGTTTTCAGCCGTTTTTCATTATTCGGCTGTCCGCAAAGCACAAACTCAATGAACAAGGATTTTCTGTTATGACTCTCTTCCGCACCAGTTTGTTTATCACTCTAATCACCCCCTCGGTTTTTGCCAGTGCAGATATCGTTGGCTTCTCGGCCGGTCTTGGCGTCTGGCAATCAAGTCCCGGTGGCGCCCTGGGCACCACCAGTATCAGTCTCGACAACGACCTGAATCTGCAAGAAGAAAATGCCAACTATGCTTTTGTCGCGCTCGAACACCCAGTGCCACTGCTGCCCAATATTCGTATTCGCTATACCGACCTGCAGTGGACAGGGCAGGGCATGGTGCCCGCCGGAACCGTGCTTGATGAGGTTGATGAACCAATCAAAATGAAGATGGGTGAAAACGATATAATACCAACAACACAAGAAGTAAACAGCTTTGCAGATTTCACACAAGAAGAGTTAGATGAACTTGAAGCAGGGGGTATAACCTCTGCTAAAAAGGAAGCAGAAAATTTAAAAACT
>JALRJD010000118.1 GCA_023255165.1 Porticoccaceae bacterium
CGTTGACCGCAACCGGACGCTCCTGAATTTTATGCATACCCAAAATCGCAGACTGTGGCGGATTGATAATCGGCGTTGAAATCAGTGAACCGTAGACACCGCCATTGGTGATGGTAAAGGTGCCGCCAGTCATTTCATCGATAGTCAGCTTGCCATCGCGGGCTTTCATAGCATATTCGTAGATGCCGTTTTCAATATTGGCAATGCTCATGTTTTCAGCGTTGCGCAACACCGGAACCACCAGACCGCGCTCGGTAGACACCGCAACACCCACATCCTGATAGCCGTGATAGACAATATCGCTGCCGTCAATTGAGGCGTTGACCGACGGGTAGCGCTTCAGTGCTTCAACCGCTGCCTTGACAAAGAAACCCATAAAACCGAGACGGGTGCCGTTATGAATCTTGGTGAACTCGTCTTTGTATTGCTTGCGCAGATCCATCAATGCGGTCATATCGACTTCATTAAAGGTGGTCAGTGACGCTGTGGTCTGGGTGACTTCGAGCAGACGCTCGGCAATGCGCGAACGCATGCGGGTCATGGCAACACGGCGCTCAACGCGATCGCCGGTCTCGAGAACCTCTTCAGCAACTGCTGGAGCCGATGCTTTGGCGGCCGGGGCAGCTGGTGCGGCAGACGGAGGAGTAAAGTTGACCACATCTTCTTTGGTGATACGCCCACCTTTGCCGGTGCCAGCAATCTGGCTGACATCTATGCCGCGCTCTTCAGCGAGCTTGCGAGCGGCCGGATTAATCAACGCGCCGGATTCGGTGGTTTCGGGCTCTTCCGCTACCGCTTTAACCGATGCGGTTGCCGCCGGCGCAGAGGCTTCAGCGCCCTCTTCGATACGGGCAATCACTTCATTGCTGACAACGATATCGCCTTCTGCTTTGAGAATTTCCGAGAGCACACCGGAGGCGGGAGCAACCACTTCCAGAACCACCTTGTCTGTCTCGATATCGACAATCAATTCGTCGCGCTTAACGCTGTCGCCAACCTGCTTGTGCCAGGTTGCCAGTGAACCTTCCTGAACCGATTCCGGGTATGTGGGCGCTTTGATTTCAATGGCCATCTATTTATTTCCTATGTTGCGAGTCTGTTTTAGAAGTCTGTGTTAAGAGCTTCATCAATAAATCGTTTTTGTTCTTCCAGGTGCGTGGACATATAACCACAGGCCGGCGCGGCAGAGCCTTCACGACCGACGTAGCGCAAGTGCAGCATCGGATTGATGCGCTGCAATACGTGACGCATATGGTGCTGACTGCTGTACCAGGCGCCCTGATTCATCGGCTCTTCCTGACACCAGACAACATCCTGCATATTGCTGTAAGGCTTTAGAATCTGCTCGAGCTCTTCATCCGGGAACGGATACAACTGCTCGATGCGAATCAGCGCGATATTGTCAATTCCGCGCGCCATGCGCTCTTCCAGCAGGTGGTAGTAGACCTTGCCGGAACAGAGAATAACCCGCTTGGCTTTGGCTGGTGCAATCTCGCCTTCGCCAATCACATTGTGGAATTCGCCTTTCGCCAGCTCTTCCAGCGACGAGGTCGCCAGCTTGTGACGCAGAATCCATTTCGGACTCATAATCACCAGCGGACGGCGCATCGGGCGAATCGCCTGACGTCGCAACAGGTGGAAAATCTGTGCCGGAGTGGTCGGGATAACCACCTGCATATTGTGCTCGGCACAGAGTTGCAGGAAGCGTTCCAGGCGCGCCGAGCTGTGCTCCGGGCCCTGACCTTCAAAGCCGTGTGGCAGCAACATGGTCAGACCGGACAGCCGGCCCCACTTGTGCTCGCCACTGGCGATAAACTGGTCGATCACCACCTGGGCGCCGTTGGCAAAGTCACCAAACTGCGCTTCCCAGATAATCAGACCCTTGGGCGCCGTGGTGGCATAGCCGTATTCAAAGGCCAATACGGCCTCTTCAGAGAGCACGGAATCGTAGATATCAAACTGCGGCTGATCCTCAGAGAGGTTGGCCAGCGGCAGATAGGCTTCACCATCTTTTTGGTTAAACACCACTGCGTGACGGTGCGAGAAGGTACCGCGACGCACATCCTGACCGGTAATTCGGATCGGATAGCCCTCTTCCAGCAAGGTGCCGTAAGCGAGCAGTTCCGCCATACCCCAGTTCAGGGGCAGTGCACCACCGGCCATCTTGCGACGGTCATCATAAATTTTGGTGACCTGACGCTGCACTTTAATGCCGTCGGGAATCTGGTTGATGCGCATGGCGACATCTTGCAGCACTTTGAGAGCGATGCCAGTTTTGGCCGGTGTGCGCCAGTCGTGATCCAGGTAGGGAGTCCAGTCAACAAACAGGCTGGTGTCTGGCTCGCGCACCAGGTTGTGAACGACAAACTCGCCCTTGTCGAGGCTGGCGCGATAGGCATTGGCCATTTCATTGGCCTGGTCCTGATTGAGCACACCCTCATTGACCAACTTCTGAGAATAGAGATCGCGGGTGGTTGAATGCTTGCGAATCACATCGTACATCAGTGGCTGAGTAGTCGATGGCTCGTCGGTTTCATTGTGGCCGCGACGACGGTAACAGACCAGGTCGATCACCACGTCTTTGCCAAACTCGTAACGGTAGTCCATCGCCAGCATGGCAGCGAACATCACTGCGTCCGGGTTGTCGCCGTTGACATGCAGAATCGGCGCCTGAACCATTTTCGCAATATCGGTGCAGTATTCAGTAGAGCGGGCATCGTCCTGACGGCTGGTGGTAAAACCCACCTGGTTATTGATCACAATATGGATCGAACCGCCGGTTTTATAAGCGCGGGTCTGGGACAGCTGGAAGGTCTCCATCACCACACCCTGACCGGCAAATGCGGCATCGCCGTGCATCAGAATCGGTACCACTTTTTCACCAGTGCGATCGTCGCGGCGATCCTGTCGTGCGCGGCCGGAGCCGATCACAACCGGGCAGGAGATTTCCAGATGCGAGGGGTTAAAGCCCAGCCTCCCGCGCCATGCGGATAATGTCATCCCTGTTCATTCAGCATCCCCTCTAGCTGGTCGATCAAGTGATCCGCTATCTTGCGGTCGTGAACGGACACGGTGGCCGCCAGTTCATCCCGGTGGATCAGATCCATAGCATCCCGCAGCCCTTGCTTATAGCCGCTGGAGAATTGATCGCCGCCCTCCAAGATCATGGTGATGGCATCGCGCACGACCTTGCTGGCCTGCCGGCTGCGAGCCTTCTCCTTCAGGGCGGTGTGGACTTCTTCTGACAGGTAGACCGAGTACGGGACTAGCCGTTTCGATCCTTCCATGACGCGAACTCCTGCTTTAGACCCAGCATCTTTTCCACCGCCTTTTGACTCTTTGCTATGTCGGCTCGACTTTCTACGTGCAAATACCCCTTCAGCCATGTCGTGGCCTCCTTTTCTGATTTCTCAATAATCTCGTTTGATTCGTGCAGGAAGTCCCAGAACTTGGAATCCCGGCACAGCATCCCTGATACCCGCACCATGTCCTTGGCCAGCTCCTGCTCGCGGTTCATGGGCTTCTCTTCCTCGTTCAGCCTGACCATGACGGTCATGTACCTTGCGCCCACGAAGTCCCGCATGATGACCTCTGGCACTTCGTCCGGGTGGATACGCAAGGTCAGGATGTAGCCGCTGTTG
>JALRJD010000164.1 GCA_023255165.1 Porticoccaceae bacterium
TGGCTTTCGCGTTTCGACCCAGTTTTCTAAGCGCCTGAAAATAGAGCCCGGTTCGCACTGATGGCAATCAAGGGTTATAAAACTCGCCATCCTTGCGCAGATAAAACCACCAATTGATCAACACGCAGAGCAGATAAAATACCGCAAAGCCGATTAATGCCACCTCTGGCGTCGCAGCCTTGATCTGCTCACCCAGCACTTTGGGAATATAAAAGGCGCCGTATGCGGCGATAGCGGATGTCCAACCCAGCACCGGCCCGGTCTGCTCTTTTGAAAACACCATGGCGATAGTGCGAAAGGTTGAGCCGTTGCCAATTCCCGTTGCGGCAAAGAGCAATAAAAACAAAATAAAGAACGGTACAAAATACTGCTCGGGGGTTGCCGAACTATAGGCTTGACGCATGTAGTAGGCCACACCCAGCGCACAGGCGACCATCACCAGAGAGCAGATCTGGGTCACCAATGCGCCGCCGAACTTGTCTGATATCCAGCCACCCAGAGGACGAATTAATGCGCCGATAAAAGGCCCCATCCAGGCATACATCAGTGCGCTGGGGCCATTTGCGTTGCTGGTGTTATGGGTCAGCACGCCATCCACCACAAGATGCTGATAGCCAAAAATAACCTTGATCGCCAACGGAAACGAGGCGGCAAAACCAATAAATGAACCAAACGTCATGGTGTAGATAACGCTCATCACCCAGGTGTGTTTGTTATCAAAGATCTCATATTGGCGGCTCAGGTTGGTCTTGATCTGCCCTGGGATTAATTTCAACAACAGCACCGTCGAGGCCACAACCAGCAGCAACACCAACTCCTTGGGAACCCCAAATCCTGAGCCATTGGCCGCTTCAGGTAACAGCAACCAAAGCCCAAAAATGGCGGTAACAAAACCAATAAGCAGCATAAAGGTAATGGTGGCAAAACTTCCCAGCGGGTTGGGGATTTTTGGCGAGACATCGGCGCTGCGAATATTGTTCATGCCAAACCAGGCAAAAAAGGCCAGCGGTATGAGCGCTAACAGCCACACAAAACCGGCATTCTGAATCCAGGTTTCAGTACCGGCCGGAATTTTACCGATCAGGGTTCCCGAGGTGTTCTGCAAGGTCATTGAGTCGCCGCCCATGCTGCCAAACAGGCCAAAGGTCATCGCCAGCGGAACCAGTATCTGCATGGTGGTAACGCCAAAATTACCCAGCCCGGCATTTAAACCAAGCGCCAAACCCTGTTGTTTTTTGGGGAAGAAGAAACTGATATTGGACATCGACGAGGCGAAATTACCACCCCCAAGTCCGGACAACAGTGCCAGCAATTGAAACACCCACAGCGGCGTGTCCTGGCTCTGTAGCGCCAGCCCAGTGCCAAAGGCTGGCACCATCAACAGCGCAGTGGTGAAAAAGATGGTGTTGCGCCCTCCGGCAAGGCGGATAAAGAAACTGCTTGGGATACGCAGAGTCGCACCGGTAAGACCCGCGATCGCCATCAGTGAAAACAGGTCTGACTTGGCAAATGGAAACCCAAGGTTCAGCATCTGCACAGTAATCACACCCCAGTAAAGCCAAACGGCAAACCCACAGAGCAGGCTGGGAATGGAAATCCACAGATTGCGCGAGGCAACCTGTTTGCCCTGCTGTTCCCAAAACTCATGGTTCTCCGGATCCCAATCCTGGATATCAACGCCACCCTTATAGTTTGCATCTGCCATGTCGCTCTCCTTAGTTTTTAACTGTAGTTTCCAACGGTGCCTGCGGGCTAATATCCGACGCTGGTGCAAGCGCTGCAATGATCCGAAAGAGTAGTAAAAATAGTTCGCCGCCTTGATCGAGCTATTCCCGCAGAGGTAGATCTACGCGCCAGGCCGCGGCACAGCGCCGAACAATTTGTGCCGAGCCTACCCACAAAGAGTTATCGAGCCATCGCGGGCGGCAATCAGATCTATGACACAGATCAATCACAGCCACCCGGGCTGTTGTGTTGGTCTAAAGTTACAGGCACTTTCCCGGTAAATAATCTCCCGGTAAATAATTTCCCAGGAACTATTTTTTTCAACAAATAGTTTGCAAGCAACAACTCTCAATGGAGCCGCAATGACAACAGGTCCCGACAATCCATTTCCACCAGCCACATTGCTGCTGGTGGACGATCACCCACTGCTGCGCAAAGGCCTTATTCAATTGGTCGAGCTGGATCAGACGCTGGAAGTAGTAGCCGAAGCGGACAATGGCAGAGACGCACTCCGGCTGGCTCTGGAGCACGACCCGGATCTGATATTACTGGATCTCAATATGCAGGGTATGGATGGTCTGGAGACACTAAAAGCCATGCGTGAGGCACAGATCAGTGCGCGGATTATTATTTTAACCGTCTCCGACAACAACGAAGATGTGGTCTGTGCCATCACCTATGGCGCCGATGGTTATTTGCTCAAAGATATGGAGCCGGAAGAGATATTGCAAAAGATCAAACAGGCGGCGGTGGGCAAAATGGTGATCAGCGAAAAGGTGACCCATATTCTCGCCGGCGCAATCCGCAAAGGTGACAATCAACGTGACAACATGCTCGCCAGATTAACCAGCCGCGAGCGCGATATTCTGAAACATATTGCCAAAGGCTTGAGCAACAAACTAATTGCCCGCGAACTCAATATTTCGGATGGCACGGTCAAGGTTCACGTCAAGCATATCCTGAAAAAACTCGACCTGCGCTCGAGGGTCGAAGCCGCTGTATGGATGATTAACCAGCATAATGGTTGATATAACAATCATCGACAGGACAATTATCGATACGACAGTGAATGACAAAACAGTGGCTGACAAAGCAGGCGTTGAGAGCGCAATCGCCGACACAACAGCGCCTGAGTGGAACCGGGAACTGATCCAGACCTACAACATTGCTGGACCGCGCTATACCTCCTACCCCACTGCCCCGCAACTCGACAGTGGCTTTGACCAATCCCGGTTGCTGGAGGCGCTGCAGCGCAGCAATCTACGCGGTTCTCCGCTATCGCTCTATTTTCATCTGCCGTTCTGCGATACGGTCTGCTACTTCTGCGCCTGTAACAAGATTGTTACCGCCAACAAACAGCGCGCCCAACCCTATCTAAACCGCCTCGACACAGAGATGGCAATCTGGGCCAGACATATCGACCCGCATCGACCCGTTGCGCAATTGCACTGGGGTGGTGGCACCCCAACCTTTATTAGTGACACTGAAAAGCGCCAGCTTATGGCGCGAACCCGCAACCATTTTCGACTGCTGGACGACGATAGCGGCGACTACTCCATTGAGGTGCATCCGGGACGCATGCAGACCTCAACTATTTCAACGCTGCGCCAGTTGGGCTTTAACCGCCTTAGCATGGGCGTGCAGGATTTTAATCCTGTGGTACAGCGAGCGGTAAATCGTTTTAACAGCCTGCAGCAAGTTACCGAGCTAGTCAGTGCTGCGCGCCGGGAGCGCTTCCACTCGATCAGTGTCGACATAATCTACGGCCTGCCCCTGCAGACACCCGGCTCTCTGAAGGCGACCATGCAGCAGGTGATCGATCTGTCGCCGGATCGCCTCTCGCTGTTTAATTACGCGCATATGCCCGAGCTATTTAAAACCCAGCGCCAAATAGCACCCGAGGCGCTGCCCGGTGCGCAACAAAAACTGGCCATGCTGCAGCAGAGCATCGAACAATTGGTGGCCGCCGGATATGTCTATATCGGCATGGATCACTTTGCCAAACCGGATGACAGCCTGGTCCAGGCACAGCAGCAGGGAACTCTGCAACGCAACTTTCAAGGCTACTCAACTCACGGCAATGCTCAGCACGGCGACTGGGATCTGTTGGCTTTTGGTGTCTCGGCGATCAGCGCCATAGATGGAGTGCTGGTACAGAACCATAAACATATCGAGGACTATAGCCGGGCCATAG
>JALRJD010000269.1 GCA_023255165.1 Porticoccaceae bacterium
GCAACAGCACCACAAACCCACCAAAACCGAGTCCGGTAATGCTGTATTGACTCTGGTACAAACCGGCCAGTTTGTCCACCGGTCCGGCCAGCCAAAACCCGAGCGAAGTCAATAAAATGGCCGCTACCAACGCCCCGAGCAGACCATACAGCAGGCCGGTGTAAAGGAATGGTCTGCGCACGTAGGCATCGGTGCCGCCGACCAGTTTGACCACGGTGATCTCGTCGCGACGACTCTGAATCGCCAGACGTATGGTATTGCCAACCACCAGAATCACCCCCAGGCCAAGGGCCACACCCAAGGCCAGCACCAACTTGCGACCGATATCCAGCAAGGTGTCGAGTCGCTGCAGCCAGGCCATATCCAGCTGCACATCATCGATAAGCGCAATCTCGCGGATCGCTGCCACCAGTCTTGGAGCGTCACCGAATAGCAACGGTTGCACCACAAAGGCGTCCGGCAGAGGATTGTTATCCAGATATTGCAGCGCCGAACCAAAGCCCGACAGCGCTTTGAATTCTTCCAGTGCGCTCTGGGCGGAGATATAACGCACCGAAGCGACCCCGGAGAGCACTTCAAGCTGCTCGCCAATATTTTTCACCGCAGCATCACGGGCGCCTTTTTTAACAAACACGCTGATCTGCGCCGATGAATCGATGCCACCACTGAGTTGGCTGATATTTTCAACGCCCAGATAGAGCGCCGCAGGCAGAGTCAGAGCGATAGCAATCACCAGAATGGTCAACAGCGACTGCAAAGGCTCGCGAAGCATTTTGCCGGCGCTGGTTTTGAGGGTGGCGCGATGGTGATAGCGGTAGCTGCGCCAGCGGTCGCCTCGGCTCAATACCTTGCCGCGAGCACCGCGCTGGCCACTGTCGCGGCTGTTGCTGTTAGTAGCCGCCATAACTGACCCCGTCCTGCTCCATCTGCCCCTGATTAAGTCGCATAATGCGCATATTCATGCGGTTGATCAGATCGATATCGTGGGTCGCCACCAGCACGGTGACACCGACATCCTGAAAGCGTTTAAACAGCGCCATAATCTCCGCCGAAAGCTGTGGATCGAGGTTGCCGGTGGGCTCATCGGCGAGCAGTATTTTGGGCTTGTGCACCACCGCCCGGGCGACACCGACACGCTGCTGTTCACCGCCGGAAAGCGCGATCGGATTTTGCTGCTCTCTGTCCAGCAACCCGACACTGTCGAGAGCGGCGCGCACGCGGCGGCCAATATCCGCGCGGGAATAGCCCGCCACCTGCAGCGGTAGGGCGACATTGTCAAATACCGATCGATCAAACAGCAGTTGGTGATTCTGAAACACCACGCCGACCTGGCGACGGTAAAAAGGAACTTTTGCGTGGGGAAGCCGGTTGAGGTTTTTGCCGTTAATCAATAAATTGCCAGAGGTGGGCCGCTCGATCAGCATCAACAATTTCAATAGGGTGCTTTTACCTGCACCCGAATGCCCGGTGAGAAACGCCATCTCCCCGGCATCCATCTCAAAGCTGACGTTGCGCAGCGCTTCATAGCCGCCCTCGTAGCGCTTGCTGAGATTATCAAAACGTATCATCGCTGTGTTACTCGCTTTGACTCTGACCCAGCAGGGCGGAGACAAACTCTTCTGCCACAAAGGGCTGCAGATCATCCACCCCTTCGCCGACACCTATATAGCGAATCGGCACCGAAAATTTCTCCGCCAGGGCAAAAATAACGCCGCCCTTGGCGGTGCCGTCAAGCTTGGTCAGAGCAATGCCGGTGACTCCCGCCGAGGCGTGAAACTCTTTCATCTGCGCAACCGCATTTTGGCCGGTTCCGGCGTCAAGCACCAACAGCACTTCATGAGGTGCGGCGTCATCAAGCTTGGAGGCAACCCGGCGAACCTTTTTCAGCTCTTCCATTAAATTACTTTTATTGTGTAATCGTCCGGCGGTGTCGGCAATAATCACATCGATGTTTTTGGCTCGCGCCGACTCAATCGCATCGAATACCACCGAGGCGCTGTCCGCGCCCATATGCTGGGCCACCACCGGAATATCGTTGCGCTCACCCCAGACCTGCAACTGCTCGACCGCCGCCGCTCTGAATGTGTCGCCCGCCGCCAGCATCACCGACTTACCCTGCTGCTGTAGTTGCCGCGCCAGCTTGCCAATAGTGGTGGTCTTGCCAACACCGTTAACCCCTACCACCAGCAACACAAAGGGCCCTGTGGCGCTGTCGGTGTCCAGCGGCTGCTCGCAGGCAGCCAGCTTGGCGACCAGAATATCGTGCAGCGCCTGCCGCAGTGCGGCGCCATCTTTCAGCATTGCACGGCTGGAATGCTCGGTGAGCTCAGCAATAATATTGGTGGTTGCCTGGATGCCCACATCCGCCATTAGCAGCAGAGTTTCCAGATCTTCAAAGAGATCGGCGTCGATGGTTTTGGCGCCGAGAAACAGATCGCCAAGGCCGCGACTGGTGCGCGACAGCGCCCGCTGCATTTTCGCGCGCAGGCTTAGGGGTTGCGCCGCGGAGGCACTCTCAACTGCCTGACCGGCTGACGACTCTGCCGCAGGGGCATCGGGTTTTTCGCGTTTAAAGCGCGCAAAGAAACCACGTTTGGTTTTTTCCGGTTGCGGCTCTAATTGAGGACTATCGGCTGAATTGGCATCCATTACTGTTCATTTTCAACTGTGGTGAATTTCTGGTGTATCCTACCATTTTGATTGATTCAAGGTGATTAAATGTCATCAAAAGGAGTCACCTTTTGAGCACCAAACAGCGGGTTCGCATTATTGCCGGTAAATGGCGCAGTCGTCTGCTGACATTTCCCGAAGTCGATGGCTTGCGACCCACCGGTGACCGCATCCGCGAAACCGTGTTTAACTGGCTGGCGCCTACTATCGGCGGCGCCCGCTGCCTGGACCTGTTTAGTGGCTCCGGCGCACTGTGCTTTGAGGCGCTCTCACGAGGCGCCCGCGACTGTCTGGCACTCGAACAAAATTCTCAGGCGCTGACGGCACTCAATCAAAACAAGGCGCTGCTGGATGCCTCCGCACTTACTATCAAGCGCGCAGATACGCTTGCATACCTGGGTAATTCTCCGGACCAACCATTTGATATTGTATTTGTCGACCCGCCATTTCAGGCCAATCTGCTCACTCAGGTCTGCGCGTTGCTGGAACAAAACCACTGGCTCAAAGACGGCAGTCTGATTTACTGCGAGCTGTCGTCGCGCCACAATCAGCTGCTTGCACCGGCCAATTGGCGGGTTGAACGCAGCAAGAGCGCCGGCGAAGTCAGTTACATTCTTTACTCACGGATTGAGCCCTAGCTATTATTTAAGTACTATGCGCGCTCTCCAACACGGTGGAACCTGGCCATGAAGACGATTGTCTACCCCGGCACCTTTGACCCGATTACCAATGGACACATCGACCTGGTCGAGAGAGCCTCGCGGCTGTTCGGCAAAGTGATCCTCGGCATCGCAACAAGCCAGCGCAAAGGCCCGCTGTTCAGCGTTGATGAGCGCATTGAATTGGCTCGCGAAGCCCTTAGCCATGTGCCCAATGTCGAGGTGCGAGGCTTTGATTATCTGCTGGTTAATTTCGTCAAGGACTGCAATGCGGATGCCATTATGCGTGGACTGCGAGCGGTATCCGATTTCGAATATGAATTTCAGCTGGCCAATATGAACCGCGCACTGTCGCCCAATATTGAAAGTGTGTTCCTCACCCCGGCGGAGCGCTTCTCCTATATCTCCTCTTCACTGGTGCGAGAGATCAGCTCGCTGGATGGGGATGTCTCGAAGTTTGTTCCAGCCAATGTCGCCGAAGCGCTGAGCAATAAATTTAACAAATCCTGATTGCCTGAAGTCAGCGGCACCTAGCGCTGACAGGCAGGGCAAAATACCGAGCTGCGCTGACCGAGGCGAATTTCTTTCAGAGTTGTCGCGCAGCTGTGGCAGGGCTCCCCGCCACGACCATAGACATCCAGCGTCTGCTGAAAGTAACCCGGCTCGCCATTACCATTGACGAAATCACGCAACGTGGTGCCGCCTTGGGTGATGGCGCTATGTAACACCTGTTTGATATGGTCGGCCAACAGCTGGTAGCGCTGAAGTGAAATGCGCCCGGCGGATCGGTCCGGTCGAATGCCACTGCGAAACAGCGCTTCCGAGGCATAGATATTACCCACGCCGACGACGATCTGGTTATCCATAATAAATGGCTTTACCGCCATTTTACGCTTGCGGGACAGTCTAAACAGACGTTCGCCATCAAACTCATCGGTCAATGGTTCGGGCCCGAGATGATTCAGTTGTGGATAGCCATTATCCGACCACAGCCAGGCGCCAAAGCGGCGCGGATCGTGATAGCGCAGGCAGGCGCCATTGCCCATCAGCATTTCGATATGATCATGTTTGCGCCGCTCGCTGCCGGGATCAACCAGCCGCAGACTGCCACTCATGCCGAGGTGAATCATCATGCTGCCGCGCTCCAACTCCAGCAGCAGATATTTGGCGCGGCGTCGAATCGCGGTAATGCGCTGCCCCTGAGTAATGGCGGCGATGCCCTCAGTCACCGGCCAGCGCAGCGAACCATTGTGCACAGTCAGGCGCCGAATCAGTTGCCCGACTATATGCGGGCCTACACCTCTCAAGGTGGTTTCAACTTCAGGTAATTCGGGCATTTTTTCCTCTGTTCAGGTAATGATTTCCCCCTAATTTGGTTTATTTCTGGCAAACTATGGGGGTGTTTCAAAGGCAGGTTAATCGCCTTTGTCGCTCAAGCATAGCGACGCTAGCAATTCTGTCAGAAATCAGTAGAATGCGCGTCTCTATTATTATTAGAAATTTGTGAGGGTGCACCTTCAATGGCACTAGGAAGAAGACGTAAGGAAGAGGATGAGTCGCAAATTGACATGACACCGATGCTCGACGTCGTGTTCATCATGCTTATTTTCTTCATTGTAACCGCATCATTTGTTAACGAATCCGGGCTCGATGTCAATCGCCCGCCAACATCTGATGAGCCACCACCAGATAGCGAAAACACCAATATCGTGTTTCGCATCTCCGAGAGCAATGAGCTGACTTTCGAGGGTCGCCGCATCGATGTTCGCGCTGTTCGCGCCAACGTTGAGCGTATGCACGCGGAGAAGCCCGAAGCTAAAGTGGTCATCAGTGCGCATCCAAAATCGAAAACCGAACTGTTTGTGCAGATCTCGGACCAGGCTCGTGAGGCCGGCGTCTACGACATATCGCTTTCAACTGACGAGTAACAGTCAGCGAACAACACAAGCTAGATAAACTGAAAGCCCTGCAGGAAACTGCGGGGCTTTTTTCTTTTCTCAAGGCACATCTTTTAAGGGACATCTTTTAAGACACCTCTTTTAAACCACCAATGTGTGTTTTCACGGTACCACATCGATCTAAACAGGTTGTTTTGGCTAGCGTTTTAATAAGATACCCTCTTGTAATTCATCGCTGTTCTGACAAGATGAATCTGGAACTAACAGCGGAGAGTTTTCAGATTTATGCAGCAGACAGACTTCAATCTGGATCGGCAACGGGTCGCAGCGCAGCTCAAAAGCCTGGTCAACACCCTTCCAGGCACAATGCCGCAGTTTGGTTCCAGCGCGAAAATAGACTTGAAAGACTATCCAGAAATGCATAGATATCTGCAATTCTTTAATCTGCCCGAGCCCGGCGATAGCCTCGAACTCTTTGCCGGCACTCTTGATTCTATGCAAGGCAATGCGTCAAATTCCAATGCTGCAGAAACCCGCGCGAGCCAAAACGGCCAACCCCAACCCCGGCGCACCCACCTTATGCTGTGGAAACCTGGTAATGCTCGGGGCACCGCAGTGGTGGTGCACGGCTATCTCGACCACACCGGTCTTTATGGTCATTTGATTCGCGAGCTGTTGCAACAGAATCTGGCCGTAGTCTGCTTTGATCTGATTGGCCACGGTCTCTCCAGTGGCGAACCGGCCTCGATTGGCGGCTTTAGTCAATATGTCGATCAGCTCAATCAAGTGCTCAAGGCAACGGCCGAACTGTGCCCGGGGCCGCTGCATGGCATTGGCCAGAGCACCGGCGGCGCGGTGTTGCTGAAACAGCTGCTCGATCAGGGTGCCAAACCGGATTACCCATTTGCCAGCCTGAATCTGCTCGCGCCATTAGTGCAGCCAAAGTTGTGGAATATCAATCGCTGGCTGTTCAGACTCACGCGGCCATTTAGAAAAACCATGAAGCGGGTATTTCGCGCCAATTCACACGACCCGGAATTTCTGCAGTTTATTCGTTATAGCGACCCATTCCAGCCTCATCGACTGCCTGCCGACTGGGTTGCGGCGATGGCTGCTTGGGTGATTGAGATTGGTGGCTGTCGCGAAAACCGGTTTCCGATCAATGTGATTCAAGGGGACAACGACGGCACCCTCGACTGGCGGCACAATATCAGACTGTTGCGCACCAAATTCCCGCGGATGAATCTGCATACAATTCATGGCGCAGGTCACCAGTTGGTCAATGAGTCGGAACCGTTACGGCGGAAAGTATTTGACGCGCTCTTTTTTTAAGGCGCTTTTTTATCTCGCTGTAGGCTTTTTATCTCGCTGTAGGCTTTTTATCCCGTTGTAGGCACTTGTCTGGTATTGCCATTGTCATCAATGGCGACAAAAACAAATTCACCCTCAGTGACTTTTACCTGCTCGGCGAACTGGTCATCGACCGAGTCGAGGTCGCCCTCAACATTGCCCTCAATATCGCCCGAGGCATTATCAATCCAGGCTTCAATCAAAATGCGAATCGAGCTGGTGCCCACAGAGAGCGTCTGCGCATAGCAGCCAACCACCGCGCCAACCGGCACCGGGTTGAGAAAAGACATGCTGCTAATCGCCACCGTGGCAACCCGGCCGCGGGCAATGCGTCCCGCCAGAATGGCGCCGGCAAGGTCCATCTGACTTAATAGCCAACCGCCAAAAATATCGCCATTGGCATTGGTCTCGCGGGGCATGGCGATGGTCTGGGAAATCAGCTTTCCCGAGGGTGCGGGAGGTTGAGTCTCCATCAATGTCTGTTCCTTGTGCGATGTCATTAGTTGTAAATCACTCCCGGCAGCCAGGTGGCCAGCGACGGCCAAAGCGACAGCAACAACAGCAGTAGCAGTTGAATGCCTATAAAAGGTATCACGCCGCGATACATATCAGCGGTCTGCACCGTGGGCGGCGCCACACCGCGCAGATAAAACAGTGCAAAACCAAATGGCGGCGTCAGGAACGATGTCTGCAGGTTGATGGCAATCATAATACCCAGCCACACCGGATCCAGCCCCATGGCCAGCAGCACCGGACCGACAATCGGCACCACCACAAAGGTGATCTCGATAAAGTCGAGCACAAAGCCAAGCAGGAAAATCACCAGCATCACAATAATGGTTGCCGTGACCACGCCACCGGGCAGGCCGGCAAAAAACTGCTCGACCAGCTCCTCACCGCCAAAGCCGCGAAACACCAAAGAAAAGACCGCCGCGCCGATCAGAATCAAAAATACCATCGAGGTCACTTCAGTGGTGCTCTGGGCAACCTCGCGCAGCCGTCCCAGCGACAGCTGGTTTTTAAACATCGCCAACAGCGTCGCACCAAAGGCGCCGACACCAGCGGCCTCAGTGGGCGTGGCAGCGCCGGATAAAATGGAACCCAACACCGCGGCAATCAACAAGATTGGCGGCAACAGGTTGAGCATCGCCCGCGACAGCCCCAACTCCACCAGCGGCTCATCGGTCTCGGCACGGGATCTCGGGCGCACAAACAGAATCACATAGAGACTATAGAGCAGCACCAAAATCAAACCGGGAATAATGGCGCCGACAAACAGATCGCCAATCGAAACCACCTTGGGAGTAAAAATGCCCATCTCCAACTGCGCCTGCTGATAGGCACTGGAGAGAATATCGCCAAGCAGCACCAGCGCGATTGACGGCGGAATAATCTGCCCGAGGGTGCCAGTGGCGCAGATAATACCGGTCGCCTGGGATGAAGAGTAACCGCGCTTGAGCATGGTCGGCAGCGACATCAATCCCATCGTCACCACGGTGGCGCCGACAATACCGGTGCTCGCCGCCAGCAGCGCGCCAACCAAAACCACCGAGAGACCGAGCCCACTGCGAAAGCCTTTTAGCAGGTCGGCCATGCTTTCAAGTAAATCTTCTGCCAGCCGCGACTTCTCCAGCATCACGCCCATAAACACAAACAGCGGTACCGCGATCAGCGTGGTATTTTTAATCGTGCCAAACAGCCGGTTGGGCAGCGCCTGCAAAAATGCCATATCGAAAGTGCCGGTGGCATAACCGGCCAGAGCAAAAATCAGCGCCGTGCCAGACAGCGACAACGCCACCGGGTAGCCCGCCATCAACACCAGGCAGACCACTAAAAACATTAACAGAGGAATAAATTCAGCCATCAGATCAGTGTCTCGAGCGGGTCAGGTTGACCGAGCTGCCGCTTGCCCAGTAACACCAATGCATCTTTGAGTATCTCGGCAATACCCTGTAACAGCAGCGTCGCGGGCATAAGTAGTAGCAGGGTTTTTAACAGATAGATGCCAGCAATGCCGGTGCCCTCTTCCGAGGTTTCGCTAATCGACCAGCTCGCCGCCACATAGTCCCAGGACATCACAAAGATCAGCAGCGTCACCGGCAGTAAAAACAGCAGCCCGCCAATCAGATCGACCAGTGCCTTGCGTCTGGCGGAAAAGCCGCGATAAAAAATATCCACCCGCACATGGCCGCCCCTTTTCAGGGTAAAGGCCGCACCCAGCATAAATACCATGCCGTGCATATAGGTGACGGACTCCTGGGCGGCGACAGACCCGATACCGAAGCCGTAGCGTAGCAAGACCA
>JALRJD010000376.1 GCA_023255165.1 Porticoccaceae bacterium
GTGAAATAGATTGAACACAGAGACTAACGCGCCAGTGACTCTCCAGGTTTTTACCACTGGTGGCACCATCGACAAAGTGTATTTTGATGCCAACAGTGAATTTCAGGTCGGCGATTCTGCCATCTCCGAGATCTTTCGGGAAGCCAATGTCTCGGTTACCTACCATGTTGAATCACTTATGCGCAAAGACAGTCTGGACATCACCGATGCGGATCGCCAGTTGATTGTCGAGGCTGTGCGAAAAAGCACCGCTGAGCGCATCCTGATCACCCATGGCACCGACACCATGCCGCAGACCGCCGCCGCGCTCAAAGCGATAACAGGCAAAACCATCGTGCTGACCGGTGCCATGCAGCCCGCCAGACTGCGCTTTACTGACGCCATTTTTAATATCGGTTTCGCGGCAGCTGTTATACAAACCCTGCTGCCCGGTGTTTACATCGCCATGAACGGGCAGGTGTTTGAAGCGGGCAAAGTGAGAAAGAACCGGCAGGCGGGGCGCTTTGAGGCGCTATAAATGTTAGCCTTGGAAGACCAATTCGGAATATTTGGAAATAATGGCATTGCAGTTTCTAACCCTCGCGCCTGCAATACTTTCTCGGGGTCAATCCTGTCCAATGTTTAAACGCCCGCGTAAATGAGCGCGATTCTGTAAACCCCACTATCTCTGCAACCCGCTCAACACTGAGCTTCTCAATGACCAGTTTCTGAATGGCCATTTCTCTGCGCATATTATCTTTAATTTTTTGATAGCTTGTGGCGCTCTCTTTCAGCCGACGATGTAGGGTCTGGCTGCTGATTCCCAATTCCTTTGCCAGTTGATGTATCGGCATAAACACCAGTCGCTCCGGATGGCGGGTGCTGATAATACGTTCGATCTGCGCTTCCAATGTGCTGTCTGATCCGGGGATGGTCATGACATCTGCCGGTGCGTTTTCGACAAACTGCGCCAGTTCCTGATCGGAGCGCAGCAGTGGTTTGTCGAGATATTGGGCATCGAAAATCAAGCGGTTGGCGCTGCTGTTAAATTGCAGCTGCGATGGAAACATAATCTCCAGCTCGCTGCGGTGGGCGGGTGCCTTAAAGGTGAAGTGAGTTTCCTTTAAGCGGATTGGTTCGCCGATATACCAACTTGGAAAGCGGTGCCAGATTACCAGCCAGAACTCGGCCATAAAGTGTTCCGGGTCGAGCTGCGGTTGGTTCATGGTGAAGCTGAGCACGGCATTGCCGCGGGAGCGGCTCAGGCGCATGGGGATGTCGTTGCTAATCAGGTTGTAAAAGTTGACCGCTTTGTCGAGCAGCTCGCCGAGGGTTGCGCAGCGGCTGACCAGCTCGGCCATGGTGGCAAAAACCCCGACTTTGCAGTTGTCCTGAGTGAAACCCATAAACTCGTCGTTGAGGGTTTCTTGCACTGTTTTAAATAGTCGCGCCACCTGATCGGTGTGCACGCGCTGGTTGCTGTTGTCGATAACATTGGGGTTGATGCCGGCGCGCTCAAGGGCCTGCTGCTGGGGCAGGTTGCGTTCCCTGAGGCCGTGCATGCATGAGAGCACATGGTGGTTGCAAATTGTGGCCATTATCAGAGCTGTCCAAAACAAAAATAGTGGGTTATAAATTGTGAGTTAAGGGCAGGTTTATACCATTTAAATGGCGATAAGTGCAGATAAAGTGGCAATAAATGTGCTTTTTGCTGTAGAAATTGGACCTTCTATTCCCTCGGAGACTACTCCATAGTGCCCACCTGTCCAGATTCCATGCCTATGCTTGGCATAGCAATGGTTAAACGATACCTGGCAATCGACATCCGACATTCGACAACCGAGAAAATTATGGCCGAGAACAAAACACCGAAAATCAGCGACTGGGAACAGCTTGCCGCCAAAGAATTGCGTGGTCGTTCGACCGATGATCTGGTTTGGCAGACTCCCGAGGGCATTGATGTCAAACCACTTTACACCGCGGAAGATACCGCCGGTTTGACGCACCAGGATAGCCTGCCCGGTTTTGCGCCCTTTATGCGCGGACCAAAGGCGACTATGTATGCGGGTCGTCCATGGACTGTTCGCCAATACGCCGGTTTTTCAACTGCTGAAGAATCCAATGCATTTTATCGTCGCAATCTGGCCGCTGGTCAGCAGGGTTTGTCGGTGGCCTTTGATTTGGCCACCCACCGTGGTTACGACTCTGATCATGAGCGGGTTGAAGGCGATGTTGGCAAGGCCGGTGTGGCTATCGATTCGGTTGAGGATATGAAAATCCTCTTCGACAGCATTCCTCTCGACAAGGTCTCTGTGTCGATGACCATGAATGGCGCGGTGCTGCCGATTATGGCCAGCTATATAGTCGCCGCGGAAGAGCAGGGCGTTGCCCCCGAGCAGCTGGCCGGCACGTTGCAAAACGATATTCTGAAAGAGTTTATGGTGCGCAACACCTATATCTATCCGCCCGAGCCGTCGATGCGCATCGTCGCCGATATTATTGGTTACACCGCCAGCAATATGCCGAAATTTAATTCGATCTCGATCAGCGGCTACCATATGCAGGAAGCCGGTGCGACCAATGTGCAGGAGCTGGCTTACACCATCGCCGATGGCATCGAATATGTGCGCACCGCCATTGCCAGCGGGCTGGACGTTGATGCTTTTGCGCCCCGACTGTCATTCTTTTTTGCTATTGGCATGAATTTCTTTATGGAAGTCGCCAAGCTGCGCGCGGCACGCATTCTGTGGTCAACGTTGATGACCGAAAAGTTTGCGCCCAAAGATCAGCGCTCGCTGATGCTGCGCACTCACTGCCAGACTTCTGGTGTCAGCCTCACCAGTAAAGACCCCTACAACAATATTATGCGCACCACCATCGAGGCGATGTCCGCGGTGCTGGGCGGCACGCAGTCGCTGCACACCAATGCTTTTGACGAGGCGCTGGGTCTACCGACTGAGTTTTCTGCGCGCATTGCTCGCAACACCCAGCTGGTGATTCAGGAAGAGACCGGTGTCACCAATGTGGTCGATCCGCTTGCCGGCTCCTACTATGTAGAGAGCCTGACCAATGAGTTGGTCGAGGCGGCTATGGTGCTGATCAATGAAGTGGAAGAGATGGGCGGCATGACCAAAGCGGTTGAAACTGGCCTGCCCAAGTTGCGTATCGAAGAGGCCGCTGCACTGCAGCAGGCGCGCGTCGATCGCGGCGATCAGGTAATTGTTGGAGTTAATAAATATCAGCTTGCTGAAGAGCCTGATGTGGATGTGCTGGATATTGATAACAGTGCGGTGCGCGATTCACAGATTGCACGGCTGCAAAAAGTGCGTGCCGAGCGCGACAGTCAAGCCTGTCAGCAGGCGCTGGATGCCTTGACCGAAGCAGCCAAAAGCGGCCAGGGCAATTTGCTTGCGCTGGCGGTGGATGCGGCACGCGTCCGGGCAACAGTGGGTGAGATCAGCGATGCGCTGGAGAGCGAGTGGGGACGCCACCGCGCCCAGACGCGATCGATTAGTGGGGTCTATGGTTCTGCCTATGAAGGCGATGAGGGCTTTATGAATATTACGAAAAAAGTTGAGCAGTTTGCCGAGACTCATGGTCGCCGTCCGCGCATGTTGGTGGTCAAGATGGGTCAGGATGGACACGACCGCGGCGCCAAGGTTATTGCCACCGCCTTTGCCGACCTCGGCTTTGATGTGGATGTGGGGCCAATGTTCCAGACTCCCGAAGAAGCGGCGCGTCAGGCGATTGAAAACGATGTGCACATTGTTGGTGTTTCGTCACAAGCGGCTGGCCATAAAACATTGGTGCCGAAGATGATTGCGGCACTGAAAGAGCAGGGCGCTGAAGATGTGCTGGTGATCTGTGGTGGCGTGATTCCGCCGAAGGATTACGACGAGTTGCGCGCTGCCGGTGTTGCGGCGATCTTTGGGCCCGGGACCAATATTCCCGAGGCGGCTGAGGAAGTGTTGGCGCTGATTTAACGCGCCAGCGCGATTATTAGCATTAAAAAATAAATAGTATTAAAGGGAAAAACCATGCACGAAATTCTTGCGGAACTTGAAGCGAAGAGAGAACGCGCCCGCCTCGGTGGCGGCCAAAAACGCATCGACGCACAGCACGCCAAAGGCAAACTCAGCGCCCGCGAACGCATTGAGCTGTTGCTCGACAGCGGCAGCTTTGAAGAGTGGGATATGTTTGTCGAGCACCGCTGCACCGACTTTGACATGGACCAGCAGCATGTGCCGGGCGATGGCGTGATTATCGGTTACGGCACTATCAATGGCCGTCTGGTGTTCGTCTTTAGTCAGGACTTTACCGTGTTTGGCGGTTCGCTCTCTGAAGCCCACGCGGAAAAAATCTGCAAGCTGATGGACCAGGCGATGAAAGTTGGCGCGCCGGTTATTGGCCTCAACGATTCTGGCGGCGCTCGTATTCAGGAAGGTGTTGCCTCGCTCGGCGGTTATGCCGAGGTGTTCCAGCGCAATGTGATGGCCAGCGGTGTGGTTCCACAGATCTCCATGGTCATGGGCCCCTGTGCTGGCGGTGCGGTTTATTCACCGGCGATCACCGACTTTATCTTTATGGTGCAAGACAGCTCTTACATGTTTGTTACCGGCCCGGATGTGGTGAAAACTGTGACCCACGAAACCGTGACCGCGGAAGAGCTGGGCGGTGCCCTGACTCACTCGAGCAAATCCGGTGTCGCTGATCTGGCTTTTGCCAATGACGTTGAGGCGCTGATCAAACTGCGTCACTTCTTTAATTATCTGCCAGCCAACAACCGTGAAAAGCCGCCGGTGTGGCCGACTGAAGATCCCGCCGATCGCATTGAAATGTCGCTGGATACGATTATCCCCAACGACCCCAACAAGCCCTACGATATGAAAGAGGTGATTTTAAAAGTCGCCGACGAAGGTGAGTTTTTTGAAACTCAGGTCAGCTATGCGAAAAATATTATTACCGGTTTTATTCGCATCGAAGGCTCCACGGTTGGCGTGGTTGCCAATCAGCCAATGGTGCTGGCCGGTTGTCTGGATATTGATGCCTCGAAAAAAGCGGCGCGATTTATTCGCTTCTGCGACGCCTTTAATATTCCGGTTTTGACCTTTGTTGATGTGCCCGGATTTATGCCCGGCACCAGCCAGGAGTACGGTGGCATTATCAAACACGGCGCCAAATTGCTCTATGCCTATGCCGAGTGCACGGTGCCCAAGGTGACGGTAATTACCCGCAAAGCCTATGGTGGCGCCTATGACGTGATGGCCTCCAAGCACCTGCGCGGCGATGCCAACCTGGCCTGGCCATCGGCGGAGATCGCGGTAATGGGTCCGAAAGGGGCGGTGGAAATTATCTTCCGCAGTGATATTGGCGACGACGAAAAAATTGCCGCTCGCACCGAGGAGTACCGCAAGAAATTTGCCAATCCGTTTATCGCCGGCAAGCGCGGTTATATCGACGACGTGATTATGCCGCACAGCACACGCAAGCGCGTGGCCCGTTCACTGGCCATGTTACGCAGCAAAAATATTGAAAATCCGTGGCGCAAGCACGGCAATATTCCGCTGTAAATGATTCCAAAACTTATTGAAAAAGATTCGATTATGTTAAAGAAAATTCTCGTAGCAAACCGCGGTGAAATTGCTTGCCGCGTCTTCGCCAGCGCCAAAAAAATGGGCATTGCCACCGTCGCTGTTTACTCTGATGCCGACCGCGATGCACTGCATGTGCAAATGGCCGATGAAGCGGTGCATATTGGTCCCGCGGCCTCGTCCGAAAGCTATCTGGTGATCGACAAAATTATTCAGGCCTGTCTGGATACAGGCGCGGATGCGGTGCATCCGGGTTATGGTTTTCTCTCTGAAAACAGCGCTTTCCGTGATGCGCTGGATGCCGCGGGGATTGCCTTTATCGGCCCCGGCAAAAAAGCTATTGAGTCAATGGGCGATAAAATCACTTCCAAGCTGATCGCTGAAAAGGCTGGCGTAAGTTGCATTCCCGGCTACACCGATGTGGTGCGTGATGCTGATCACGCGGTCGAGATCAGTGCCGGCATTGGTTACCCGGTAATGCTCAAAGCCTCCGCCGGCGGTGGTGGTAAAGGTATGCGCGTGGCCATGAACGAAGAGGAGTGTCGCGATGGTTTTGAGCGCGCCACCAACGAAGCCCGTTCCAGCTTCGGCGATACGCGAATTTTTATAGAAAAATATATTCAGGAACCGCGCCATATTGAAATTCAGGTGATGGCCGACAGTCACGGCAATGTGATTTATCTGGGTGAGCGCGAGTGCTCGATTCAGCGCCGTCACCAAAAGGTGATTGAAGAAGCGCCGTCACCTTTTTTGGATGAAGCCACCCGACGCAAAATGGGCGAGCAGAGCTGTGCTCTGGCCCGCGCGGTGGACTATCAGTCCGCCGGTACGGTGGAATTTATTGCCGACGCGGATATGAATTTCTACTTCCTCGAAATGAATACCAGACTGCAGGTTGAGCATCCGGTCACCGAGCTGGTCACCGGACAGGATCTGGTTGAATTGATGATTCGCGTTGCCGCCGGTGAAAAGCTGCCGCTCACGCAAGAGGATGTCACCCTGACGGGTTGGGCGATGGAGTCACGGGTTTACGCTGAAGATCCATTCCGCAACTTTATGCCTTCCACCGGCCGTCTGGTGCGCTATGCCGAACCACAGGGTGAAGGTGTGCGCGTTGATAGCGGTGTTTATGAAGGCGGCGAAGTGTCGATGTTTTATGATCCGATGATTGCCAAGCTGATCGTGCATGGAAAAGACAGAGCGGAGGCACTGGCACGCATGGCGCAGGCACTGGCTGCTTTTCAGGTGGTGGGGCCGGCGACGAATGTCGCTTTCCTTAGTCGTCTGATTACCAGTGAGCCGTTTGCTGCTGCCGATCTTGATACTGGTTTGA
>JALRJD010000016.1 GCA_023255165.1 Porticoccaceae bacterium
CAACCCGGCGAACAGCAACAGGGCCGTTTGACTCTGAGCATGGGTGATTACAATACCCGTACCCTCAGCGCGGCACTGGGCGGCCCGCTCGGTGACGCACTCGGTAACAAGTCAGGCTATCGCATTGCGGTGCAGCAACACAGCAGTGATGGTTATATCCGCAATGATTTTCTGCAACGAGACGATACCAACAATATCGACGAGTTGAGTCTGCGCACGACAATTGCCTGGCAGGCCAGCGACGAGCTGGATCTCAATCTAACGCTGTTTCATGTCAATGCCGATAATGGCTACGACGCCTTTTCGCTGGATAACACCCGCCACACCCTATCCGATAATCCGGGGCATGATCGACACAAGGCCACTGCTTTTGCTCTGCAGAGCAGTTGGCAGGGCGCCGACAATTTTGAGTTGGTTGGCCTGATTAGCTATGCCGACAATGATCTGGAATATGGTTACGACGAAGATTGGGCCTATGCCGATATCTGCAGTGGCCAGCCCTGCGAGGGTTGGGAATACAGTTCCGTGGACAACTATATTCGCCAGCGCAGCAATGGCAGTGTCGACCTCAAACTGGTGTCGACACCAGAGGCGCGGATTTTCAATAACAGCTCGGATTGGGTGGTCGGCGTCTATTGGCGCGATCAGGATGAGCAGCTGTTGCGCCAGTACACCTATGCCGCGGGTGATTTCACCAGCGACTTCGAGACCACCAATAAAGCGCTCTATGGTCAGCTCGATACTCAGCTCTCCGAGTCACTGACACTTATCAGTGGCTTGCGTGTTGAGAATCGCCAGGCCACTTATTCTGATAGCGATCTGGTTGCCCACCGTGTTGACGAGAATCTCTGGGGCGGACGTCTGGCGCTGCAATACCAGCTCGATGAAAGACGCATGGTCTATGGTCTGATTTCCCGTGGCTACAAGGCCGGCGGTGTTAACAGTGAGCCGTCGCTGGCGGCTGAAGATCGTGAGTTTGATACCGAACTGATGTGGAACTTTGAGGCCGGCATCAAGGGGCGCTGGTTGGGCGATAGGGTGCAGGCGCAGATCGCCGCTTTTTATCAGCAGCGCGATGATATTCAGATTAAACAGTCGCTGGTGCAGTCGCGGGCTGACAGCAACGCCTCGGATTTTGTCGACTACTTTGGCAATGCCGCCCAGGGTCGTAACTATGGGCTGGAGGTGGAGTTTAACTGGCTGTTAACCGATTCCCTGGCCTGGTTTGGCAGCCTTGGGTTGCTGTCTGCCGACTATGATATTCCGCTGTCGGAGGATCTCCACAGCCGTCAGCAGGCCCATGCTCCGGATTATCAATTTGCTCTTGGCAGCAGCTATCAGATCAATGATGCGCTCTCTGTCAGTATCGATATTGAAGGTAAGGACCGGTTTTATTTATCCTCCAGCCATAATGAGCAGAGCAAAGCCTACACCTTGGTTAACGCCAGCCTCAGCTATGCGATCGGCGGCTGGGAGCTGTCGGCCTGGGGCCATAATCTCAATAATCGGGATGTGATTGTGCGAGGCTTTGGCGGCTTTGGTAACGACCCGCGCAAGTTTTATGCAACCGAAGCCTACTACCAGCTCGGCGCGCCGCGCACATTTGGGGTTAGCGGCCGCTATGACTTTTAATCCAGGCTTTTAATCCGAACCAAATGATCAAGGAGTAACGGCTATGCAAGTAACCATCGATATCAGCATGTACCCCAATCGGGAGGATTTTATTCCTCCCATCAAGGGCTTTATCGAGCGCATCAACCAGTTTGATGATCTCAAGATTGTCACCTTTCCCACCAGCACAGTGGTGCAGGGGGAATATGGGCACGCCATGCAAGCGGTTCAGCAGACTATCGCCGCCTGTTACCAGGAATTTAATATGGCCATCTATGTGGCGAAAATTATCCCCGGTTACGAGGCGCTCTAGGTGCTGCCCGACTGGCTGACATTTGAAACCCTGGCGGTTGTTCTCTCGGTTGCCTATCTGCTTTTGGCAATGAGAGAGAACAGCCTGTGCTGGTACTGTGCTTTTTTCAGCACCGCGATTTACGTGTGGATTTTTGGCGATGTCAGCCTCTATATGGAGTCGGCGCTCAATATCTATTATATGGCGATGGCGGTTTACGGCTGGTATCAGTGGCAACGTGGTGGTGATCAGCAGGCGGGCTTAAGCATCTCGCGCTGGAGTCGCCGGCAGCACATTCTGGCGCTATCGGCCATCGCGATGGCCACCGCGGTGTCGGGTTATCTGCTCGACAGCAGAACCGATGCGCGACTGCCTTATCTGGATTCATTTACTACCTGGGCATCGGTGCTGACCACTCTGATGGTGGCGCGCAAAATTATCGATAACTGGCTCTACTGGATTGTTATCGATGGCGCCTCGATCTACCTCTATCTGGATCGCGGTCTCTATCAGACAGCGGCACTGTTTGCGCTCTATATTGTGCTTGCGGTGATAGGCTATCGACTCTGGTTGCAGCATTATCGTCAACAGGGTTTTTCCACCAAACCAGCAGAGGGCATAACATCATAAACAGCCTGATTCAGACTCCGACCGAGCAACTTCACCAGGCGCTCTCCGATTGGCAGCAGTGGCGCGATTGGCAGCAGGGGGAAAGCGGGGATGGCGGCGCAACGTCTCTGTTATCCGAGCCAGCAGTGTTATCCGAGCCAAAAGTGTTGCGCGAGCTGGGCGGCACCACCAATCATTCGTTTCTGGTAGCCAATGGCGAGCTTAAGGCGGTGGTTAGAATTAACGCCGCAAACAGTGTCAGTCTTGGCATCGACCGCCAGCGTGAGCGTGCTATTTTGCAATTGCTGCAGCCGACCAACGCAGTGCCGCGGGTGCTATTTCAAAATGATCAGGTACTGGTGACAGCCTTCTGCGAAGGCCAGCCATTACAGTTGGCCGCGGGCAGTAGCGCCGAAAAAACCGCCGCGGTCGCCGGGTTGCTGCAAACCATTCAGGCAGTTGAGGCACCGCAGTTGGCGCGGCGCAATTATGTTGAATACTGTCAGGCCTATCTTGACCAGCTGGCTGGCCCTGGCGTTAACAGCCCAATCAATCGCCAACAGCATAGCCATCTCCAGCAAACCGTTGTTGATGCCGCCGCGGCAATAGATGCCGCGCCCTGGCCGGCGGTGATCTGTCATCACGATCTGGTGCCGGAGAATATTCTGCTCACTGATCAGGGCCCTGTGATTCTCGATTGGGAATATGCCGCTCTGGGCCATCCGGCGCTGGATTTTATGCGTCTCTATCAGGGTGATCTGTCAGCGGTCGCCGAGCACACGGGGCTGGACGCCCAGAGCTTGAAAAAGCTGGCAATTTTGCAGCGTGGCATGGATGATCTGTGGCAGTTATTACAAACCTGATGCAGTGAGGCCATCTAGCCATGAGTAAACCACTTAATTCCCTGACCCCGGAAGAGCAATATGTGATTCAGCACAAGGGCACCGAACGGCCCTTTGTTGGCGAGTACACAGACACCACCGCTGGCGGTCTCTATATTTGCAGGCAGTGTGATGCGCCACTCTATCGCTCGGAACACAAGTTTCCCTCCCACTGTGGTTGGCCGAGTTTTGATGACGAGATTGCCGGTGCTGTGCGCCGCGAAGTGGATGCCGATGGGCGGCGAATCGAGATTCTCTGCGCCGCCTGTGATGGTCACCTCGGTCATGTGTTTGAAGGTGAGGGGTTTACCGCGAAAAATATTCGCCATTGTGTTAATTCGATCTCGATGAAGTTTATTGCTGACGACTGATGCAGCCTGATCGT
>JALRJD010000119.1 GCA_023255165.1 Porticoccaceae bacterium
GGCAGTGCGGTCTATTCAGAGGCGGGTATGGCGCGTTTGAAAGAATCTGCGATCATTGTTTTTCTGGATGTGCCACTGCAGGCGTTGCGCCAGCGTATCAGTAATTTTGATAGCCGCGGCATTGCTCGCAGGCCGGACCAAAGTCTGGAATCGCTGTTTGAAGAGCGCGGCGCGCTATATAAAAAGTATGCGGATATCAGAATTGACTGCGATCAGAAATCGCTGCAACAGACTCTTGATTTGGTACTCGATTTGGTCCTCGATTCAGTACGCGATTTCGTACCGGAATCAGTGCAGAAAAATCACTAGCACCAATCCGCTGCAGCCCTATTTCAGGACTGCACGGATGGCGTTGGCCAGATAATCGATATTGCTTGAGTTAATGCCAGCCAGATTGATTCGGGTGGACGACACAATATAGATACCAAACTCTTCGCGCAGACGAACCAGATGCTCGGGCGCAATACCCAAGAATGAGAACATGCCTTTCTGGCGTTTGATATGGCTAAAGTCGACGCCCTGGGCGTTGTTCTGAATATTGTCCGCCAGCAATGTGCGCATAGAGATAATGCGCTGACGCACTTCTTCGAGTTCCGCTTTCCAGTCGGCACAGAGTGTTTCATCACCCAGAATTAACGACACCAAAAGCGCGCCGTGAGCCGGTGGCATGGAATAGATCTGGCGGGCAATCGACATTGCCTGGCCGCCGACAATTTCGGCCTGCTCAGAAGTTTGGGCAATAAAAGTAATCGAACCTGTGCGCTCGCGATAGAGGCCAAAGTTCTTAGAGCAGCTTGAAGCTATTACCAGCTCGGGTAATTTTTCCGCCATCAGGCGCACGCCGTAAGCATCTTCGTCGAGGCCATCGCCAAGACCCTGATAAGCGATATCGATAAATGGCACAAATCCTCTTTCCAGCGCGATATCGGTAATCTGATCCCACTGTTGATTGGTCAGATCGGCGCCGGTTGGGTTGTGGCAGCAGCCGTGTAGCAGCACCACATCGCCGGCGGGCACTTTGCGCAATGTCTCCAGCATCAGGTCGATATTGACCTCGCGGCTGGCGATATCGTAGTAAGGGTATTCTTCAATCTCGAAGCCGGCACTGCCGAGCAGCGGAATATGGTTGGGCCAGGTTGGCGTGCCAACCCACAGCTTTGCTTCCGGGCGGGCGCGGCGAATGACTTCGGCGCCAACACGCAATGAGCCTGAACCGCCGGGCGCTTGCAGACTTTTAACCCGACCGGAACCGAGCACGCTGTGGCCACTGCCAAACAGCAGTTCGAGCATGCGGCTGTTGTATTCCGCGTCGCCGGCAATGCCTTGATAAGATTTGGTGTTTTCCAGTTCCGCCAGTTTGGCCTCGGCGCGTTTAACCGCATCCATCACCGGGGTCTGACCACGGTCGTTCATGTAGACGCCGACGCCAAGATCAATTTTGTTATCGCGGGGGTCTTCGCGAAAAGCTGCCATCAAGCCAAGAATGGGGTCAGCAGCTACGGGCTTTAAACTTTCAAACATCTGAGGGTTCCTGTGGTGGACGCGGTAAAAAAAGCAGGCGGGATTCTACTATGTCTGGGCCAATTTGTTTAACAATTTGTCAGCTATTGGCGCCAATAAACGCTTGTATCAGTGCATTCACCTCAGCGGGCTTTTCAGCGTGCAACCAGTGGCCGGTGTCGGCAACCACCTCGACCTGTGACTGGGGAAACAGTTGCTGAATAATCGGCCGATGTTTTTCCTGAATATAGGCGGAGTGCTCGCCTTTTAAAAACAGTGTGGGGCCGGCATAGGGTTCGCCGCTGGGTGCCGCGACCAGAGTGGTGGCGTAGTTTTGATTGACCGATGCCAGATTGAGCTTGAGATAAAACCGCCCATCCTCACCGCGGGCCAGATTTTTCAGCAGAAAGCCGCGGGTTGCGGCGTCGGGGATAATCTCTTTAACCAGCGCGTCGGCATCGCCGCGACTGCTGATCTCGCTGGTCGCCAACTTGTTGAGTGCGTCAAGGGCGCTATCTTGCAAATTGCGGTAGGTGACCGGTGAAATATCAATAACCACCAGACTGTTCACCCGGGATGGATGATTAAGCGCTACCTGCATAGCCACTTTGCCGCCCAGAGAATGACCGATCAAAATCGCGCCGGGCAGGTTGAGATGATCGAGCAACGCGACAATATCGCCCGCCATCGATGGCATATCCATCAGCTGCTCGTGGGGTGAGTCGCCATGGTTGCGAAGATCGACGCTGATCACCCGATACTGTTGCGCCAGAGTCCGCGCCAACATGCCCAGATTGCTTAGCGAACCAAACATGCCGTGGATCAGAATCACTGCCGGGCCGCTGCCCTCTTCCCTGAAATTAAGTTTCATACTGTGCTGATGTGTCCGTTAAATAAATATTATTGGCCGGTCTGTCGGTTGCGGTATTTGTCTTTGTTTTTACGTCCCTGCTCATAGAGTTTGGGGCGAATGCGGCGGCGCAGGTTGGGGAACAAATAACTTAAATGGGTGAGCTTGCCGCTCGACGCGGGCAACACCACTTCGGTCTGCTTGCCGGCAGCAATGGCAACAATACCATCCGCCACTTGCTGTGCCGAGCTCATGGGCTGCGAGAAGACAATATCTTCGACCTGGTCGATCTCATCCATAATAAAGCCGGTGTCGATCGGGCCTGGGGATATCACGCCAACACTGATGCCACTGTCACGCAGCTCGTCGGCCAGCGCATAACTGAATGCGCGCAGCCCGGCTTTGGTGGCGGAATAGGTTGCCGCACCCTGCAGCGGCGCGCGTCCGGCCAGAGAGCCGACATTGACGATGGCGCCTTCTCCGGCGCGACGCAGGTATGGGATTGCAGCCGCCGACAGCAGCAGCGGCGCGCGCATGTTGATATCGACCATGGCGGCGACATCGGCAACCGGCACTTTTTCAAGATCGCCGCGGGAGTGCATGCCGGCATTATTGACTACCACATGCACCGCACCAAAGGTTGATTCGGCCTTTTCCAGCAGCGCCAGACATTCTTCGTTGTTGGAGACATTCATCACCACGGTCAACACCTCGCACTGCGGGCGCAGCTCGTCGGCGATGGCATTGAGCGCCTCTTCGCCTCGCGCCACCAGCACCAGTTTGGCTTTGAGCGCAGCAAAGGTTCGTGCGCAAGCAGCACCGACACCAGCGGAAGCGCCGGTGATAATCACAGTTTTGTTTTCAAAGGTGGTAAGCATGATTTTTCCTGTTATTTTAATTTTGGGAATCGCAGATGGCAGGCAGTGACAATAGTAACTGTTTAAAACCTGATATTAAATGCGTTACGCCAGC
>JALRJD010000133.1 GCA_023255165.1 Porticoccaceae bacterium
GGCACGATGACAAAGCGGTTATCTTTAATGCCAGCGGCAAGTTTGGGCAGTATATTTTTGTTGATAGAGCCAACGATATTGTCTTTACCCGGATTACAAAATATCACCCCACCGGCGGCTCGGTTCAGAACTGGGGGCCGCTCAATTACATTAACTGGATGGGTTCAATCGATTTTCGTCGCAAGGCAGCAGTGGTGCTCGACCGCATCGGTTTGATTACGCTGCAGGGTAATGTAAACACACCGGCGACCTATGATGATGGCACTTCAAAAGAGTTTTTTGAAAATTACAGCACCATTATTGATGCGCTGGTGGATATTTCAAAGTAGTAAAACTAGTAGTGCTAGTAGTACCGGTGCTACTGATAGTAAAGTAACGCTCGAGGACATAGATTAATATTTGATTTAATAATGGGATCAAAGATGAAAATAATAAAAAACCATTTTCTCAATTTCGGTTCGGTCGTTCTACTTGCTCTTATAGCTGGTTGCAGCGCGTCTGGTGGCTCGATATCACCTGATAGTTCCGCCGCTGGTTCAGATGAAACAACCGTTGTTGCCAATTCGTTTGCCGATATACCCATCGCGCCAGAGGATGCTATCGACGTTGAAAAATCGCTGCTGATTAATTCTGGTGAATATTGGCTTGGTCGCGCAGTGTTGCGTTCCGGTCAGGATATGAACACAGCTTTTGAATATTATCAGACCAATATGCCGCAGTACGGTTGGGTCAGCATTACCTCTGTGCAATCAAAGATTTCGGTACTTACGTTTGAAAAAGCCTCGCGGGTGGCAACAGTGCAGATTAATGGCGGTTCCATGCGTGGCAGCTATGTCTCGATTACAGTCTCGCCGCGGGAAGCGATTCGCTAGGCGTAGCAAGGCTCTTAAGCTTCCTGTGTGGCTATAAATTCTCCAGATCATCCAGGCAGTCGTCAGCTCGTTTGAGCAGCGATTGTCTGACTTCGCTGTCCATTTTTTCCCAGCTGCGATAGGCCATCGCGGTGCGCGGATTTTTTGAAAACTGTTCGCTGTGGCGCTGCATAAAGCCCCAATACAAACTATTAAACGGGCAGGCGTTTTCGGTAACCCGCTCTTTTACGCTGTAATGGCAGTCTTTGCAGTAGTCGCTCATTTTATTGATATAGCTGCCGCTCGACGCATAGGGTTTGGTAGCGATCAAACCGCCATCGGCAAACTGACTCATACCGCGAGTGTTAGGCATTTCGACCCATTCAATCGCGTCAATGTAGATTCCCAGATACCACTGCTCGAGCTGATCCGGGTCAATGCCTGCCAGCATGGCAAAATTGCCGGTGACCATAAGACGCTGTATATGATGGGCGTAAGCGGTTTCCAGTGACTGATCGATGGCCTGTTTCATGCAGGCCATTTTGGTTTTGCCGCTCCAAAAATAGTCGGGCAGATTTCTGTTAGCGGCAAAGTGGTTGAGCTGTTGGTAATTGGGCATATTGACCCAGTAGACCGCACGAACATATTCACGCCAGCCAAGAATTTGCCGCACAAAACCTTCCACCTGTGCCAGATCGACGCCGCTGTCAGGTTCGGCGTAGCGCTGCAGTGCGGCCTCAATCACCTGCATCGGGTGCAGAATTTTACTGTTAAGTGCAAATGAAACCCGCGAGTGATAGAGGCTCCAGCGCGCATTACCCTGATGGGTCATGGCATCCTGGAAGCGACCAAAATTGGGCAGGCAGTGTTGGCAGAAAAAGTGAAGCAGTTGCAGTGACTGTTGGCGATTAATCGGCCAAAAAAGGCTGTCCGAACTTTTCCCAATGGTTTGAATATTGTGTTGCTGGATGCGCTCAAGATAGGGTTGCACCGGGTTGGCAAACATCAGCGGTTGTGGAATGGCCGCAATATCCGCCGGTTTTAACTTGTTGCGATTGTCGCCATCGAAATTCCAGCGCTCGCCTATGGGCTGACCATTGTCCATCAGAATATCGAAACGCTGTCGCATTTTGCGGTAAAACGATTCCATGCGATTGTGTTTGCCGGCTTTGATGTAGTCGCCCAGCTCCTGTTGCGGCAGCAAAAAATGTTCGCTGTCGCAGCAGCTTGTATCAATGTCCAGATCTAGCTGCTGCAACTGTTGGGCAAGCCGGTATTCGTCCGGCTGTTGATATTCAAAGCGCGCCACGCCGTGCTCGGCGCAGAGCTGAGCGATCAAGTCGGGGAGGTCGATGTAGCGGGCGCTATCGTCAAGAGTGAGATGTTTTACCTGATGCCCAGCTGACTGCAGCGCGTGAGCAAAACTTTCCATCGCGGCAAAAAAAGCACAGATTTTTTGAATATGGTGGCGCACATAGTTGGCTTCCTGATGCAGCTCGGCAATCAGGTAGAGCACGCCATCGTCCTGCGCTTTAAACCAGGAGTGGCTGGCATTGAGCTGGTCGCCGAGAATCAGGCGCAGCGTATGAAAGGCGGGTTCGGCCTGTGACTTGCCTGTCTGTTTAATTGTCTGTTTGGTTGTCTGTTTGATTTTAAATGTCCTTAAATTGGCCAGTCCGCGGCATCGACAGAATCCAGGGGCTGCAGTGGTTGATCACCGGCCCAGCGTTTCACAAATTGATTGTCAGGGTCGTAAATCTGCCCCTGTTTTTGCAGATCAAAACGGCGGTGTCCGCGCGGATCCGCACCCACACCCGCCAGATACTGCCAGTTGCCCCAGTTTGACGCCACATCATAATCAATAAGTTGCTGTTCAAAATAGCTGGCGCCGTGCCGCCAGTCGAGATTGAGCTCGTGCACAAAACAGCTGGCCACCAGTTGTCTGCCGCGATTGGAGAGATAACCGGTGTGGTTTAGTTGATGCATAAAACCATTGATAAGCGGGTAGGGAGTGTTGCCGGCGCACCATTTGCGGAAGCGCTCGGCATAAAAGCTGGTGGTCGGCGCTCGCTCGCCAATGCCGGAAAAGCGAAATAGCGCGCTGCCGAATTTATGAGCGTACCACTGAAAATACTCTCGCCAAAAAAGCTCAAACAAAATCCAGTAAGTCGAATCATTGGCGCCTGCGCGGGCTTCGTATTGTTGCAGCTGCTGCACAACTCGCCGCACCGAGACCGATCCGTTGGCCAGCCAGGGCGAAAACTTGGTCGAGTAATCCATGCCGTCGAGGCCGTTGCGGGTCTGCTTGTAACTGCTGGCCAGATCGCGGTTAAAGTATTGTTTTATATGCCGCTCTCCGGCACTGGCGCCGCCCATAAACAGTGCAGGCGAGTCACTGTAGGTATTTTGTTGCCAGTCGTTATCAATCGCTGAGCAGGGACTGGGTAGTGATAAGGGTTTATCCTGTGGCGCCAGTATTTCAATACCGGGTTTTTCGATCAGACGGCGAAACTTTGAAAAGCTGTCGGGCAGGCCATCGATCGCAAAGGGCAGTTGCTCCGGCTGGAACAGGGTGTGGCTGTGCAGTTGGGTAAAGTTGAGCATGGTATAGCGCGTTTGCAGCGTGTTCCAGATGCGCTTTTCATGGCTGCCGACATGGGTCGAACTGAACAGATGCGACACATTATGCACAGTAATCAGCTCGGCAATGGCATCCAACGGTTCCTGGTTACGCACCACCAGATGCTGCCCAAGGTTTTGCAAGTCGCAATCCAGGTCGACCAGAGATTGGAGCAAAAATTGGTGCCGTGCTGGCGATAATTTTCCCGGATAGCGCAGGCCGGGCGAGCCGTTGGGCTTATCCAGACAGAACAGACAGATCAGTGTATCGACTTCACCGGCGGCACGGATTAGTGCGGCGTTGTCATCCACGCGAAGATCATTGGTAAACCAGTACAGGCCGACTTTAAGCATGGGAAGGGTGGAACCTCTGATCTATTTTTTTAGGTTTTGGAGAGCTAGAAAAGTTAAAAAGATACGTAATATCAGATAATTTAGACCTGTTGGACGGGCTGTTATGATCATCCAAATTATCGCCATCGCCGTAACGAATGCGGTTGACGATTAACTTCCGAGCTATTCAAATCTTACCCGAGTGTGCCACTGTGACAGATCCCGTTCAAACTCAGCCCCAACAGTACCAGCTGACCTCGTTGTTGGGCGATCTGGGTTGCGTG
>JALRJD010000307.1 GCA_023255165.1 Porticoccaceae bacterium
ACCGTTTACAGCCGCGAGCTGGCGCCACTGGCCGGTCACTACCCCTGCCTGCGCCTCGGGCCACCCTGGTGGTTCCACGACAGCCCTGAGGGTATGCGCCGTTTCCGCCAACAGGCCACCGAGACTGCCGGCCTCTACAACACCGTTGGTTTTAACGACGACACCAGAGCCTTTTTGTCGATTCCCGCGCGACACGATGTTGCCCGACGCATGGATTGCAGTTTCCTTGCCGAGCAGGTTGCCGACCATCGCATCGAGGAATCCGAGGCTGAACACCTCGCCGAAATGCTCACCTACAAACTCGCCAAGCAAGCCTACAAGCTGCCCTGATTATGCCGCGCTCTCTGACTGCACGCGCCCTTAGCCTGATTTTGGCGGGCGCGTTGTTGGCGGTTTTAGGCACTGCGTTTAAAAGTACCAACAGCGACAAAACCCCCAGCCCGGTTATCCTCCAGGTTGGCCCCGACCTGACCGCCAACGGCATCAACCAATTTAATCGTCTCAGTGATGCGCTGCTGGCCGTGCCGGCCGATTCAGACGCAGAAACATTGATCACGCTGGCCGCCGGGGTCTATCGCGAAAAACTGATTATCGACAAACCGCACATCCGCATTCAGGGCCAGGGCCAGGATAAAACGGTTATTTCCTTTGATGCCTATGCCGGCCAGCCACGTCCGGATGGCTCCGGTAACTGGTCAACCTGGGGCTCCGCCACGGTGATTGTGCGCGCCACGGATATCAGCATTGAAGCGCTACATATCGAAAACAGTTACGACTATCTGGCCAATGATGCCCTGGCCAGCGATAACCCAAACAAACAGCGCGGCAGTCAAGCGGTTGCCCTGATGCTCGACCGTGGCAGTGATCGTTTTGTATTCAAAAATGGTCGTCTTAGCGGCTATCAGGACACCCTGTTCACCCTGGCCGGTCGTTCGCTGTTTAACCATGCCCTGATCGAGGGCAATGTGGATTTTATCTTTGGCGCCGGCACCGCTCTGTTTGTCGACAGCGAGATTAAAACCCGGCCCCGTGCCAAACCGGTTTCCCCTATTGGCTATATCACCGCGCCCAGCACGCAGATTACCCAGCGCTACGGGTTGGTGTTTGTCGATAGTCGCTTAACCCGCCACAGCGCGGTAGCCGACAATGTAATGGCGCTGGGACGTCCCTGGCACCCGACCACTCAATTTGCCGATGGCCGCTACGCCGACCCCAACGCTATTGGCCAGGCGGTGTTTATCAATAGCTGGATGGATGCCCATATTATGCCGCGCCCCTGGTTTCCGATGGGTGGCACTGCGCCCAGCGGTGAGCGCATGCAGTTCTCTCCGGATGATGCGCGCTTTTTTGAATTTAACAGTTGTGGTCCGGGGGCAGGTATTGCGTCGGATAACCGCCGTCAGCTGAATGCCGAGCAGGCAGCACTGTTTACCCCGGAGTTGATTCTGGGCGACTGGCAACCGGAGCTACGCTATGAACCCCATAATCTCTGCGGCAGCTAGTTTCCGTTCGCTTAATCAGCTGTTGCGGTCGGCGTTGCGGCGTTCTGTCTCAGCCACTTTACTCTGCGGCCTGATTGCCGTCAGCGTCTCCGCCAATGCGGCCGAAAGAGCGGTGATTGCCCATCTCGATAACGAGATGCCCGACTACAGCATTGCCCGGGAATATGCCAAGCACAAAGCTCGCTTTCCCTATATCCGCCCGGTTGATCCCGCCAGAAGCGGCGCCTTTGATGGCCACGAACAGATTAACTACGCCAGCCCTGAGGGCATTCCGCTCTATCTCGATCTTTACACGCCGCAGCATTCCGAAAACTCCCAAGACGCCCAAGACTCCCAAGACGTCCAACATAACAGCACAGCAACGCCGCTGGTGGTTATGATTCACGGTGGCGGTTGGCGCAGCGGCGATAAAAGTCATCTGACGCCGATTGCCAAATACCTTGCCGAACGCGGTATTGCCGCAGCCACCATCAGCTACCGCACCTCGCGGCAGGCGCTCTACCCCGCCGGGCTCGAGGATGTCACTGAGGCGCTGCGTTGGCTGCAGGCGCACAGCGGCGACTACCATCTCGACGCCAGCAAGCTGGCTCTGCTCGGCGCATCCTCCGGTGCCCATATGGCAACCCTGCTCGGCAATCAACTTGGTAGCAGGCACCAGGAATTGCCGATCAGTGCAATTATCAATCTCGACGGCGTGGTCGAAACCGTCTCGGAAGATGTGCGACGTTTTGAAGACAAGCCGGGCAAGGTCTCCTACTTTGCCCTGTGGATTGGTGGCCGCTACCAACAATATCCGCAGCTCTGGCGCGAGGCCTCGCCACAGAGCTATGTCAGCCCGCAGTCACCAGCAACGCTGTTTTTAAACAGTGCCCAGCCGCGCTTTC
This sequence comes from Porticoccaceae bacterium, assembly GCA_023255165.1. Classification (GTDB taxonomy): domain Bacteria; phylum Pseudomonadota; class Gammaproteobacteria; order Pseudomonadales; family Porticoccaceae; genus HTCC2207. The sequence continues at coordinate 2,387 of JALRJD010000307.1, forward strand.
ACACCGGCCGCGAGCAATATGTTGCCGACCTTAACCGCTATGGCATTAAAACCGCGATCCATGAGATTCCTGACACGCCCCATACGTTTTGGCTGTTTCACCCCTGGCACGATCAGGCCAATGCCTATATCAGCCAGTTTTTGAATACGGTTTTTGACCTCGACCGCGGGGCCACTGAAACCCCGGCTCCCGACAGTCTCTCCGCGGCGCGTATCGAGCAGTTGCCAGAACCCCTGCGCACTCAGTGGCACAACTATTTTCAGCGCAGCGAGCAGTTGCTTGCCCTCGACCAGCAGCTGATTGAGGCGGAGTTAGAGACTAATCAAAAACCGCTGCCGGCGGTTCCATTGCGCGGCCTGAGTGCGGTCTATGTAGAGGGTCACCAGTTAAGCGAGAGCGAACTGCACAATCTGCTCAGCTACCAAACGCCCAGCGGTGGCTGGTCCAAAGGCAGTGATTTTTTTACTCTGCCACGGGCGCCGCGCCAGTCCTTTGGCACCGAAACCCATTTTGTGCCGACCTTTGACAATGGTGCGACCTTCGCCGAGCTGCGGCTGTTAAGTCAGCAGGCTCAAACGCATCCAGACAATGCGCTTATCGCCTCGGCATTGACCCGCGCTATCGATTTGGTGCTGGCGGCGCAGATGCCCTCCGGAGGCTGGCCGCAGACCTTTCCGCTGCGCGACGGTTACCACAACTGGAGCACCTACAACGACAATGTGACAACCAATGTAATCAATTTGTTGCTGGATATTATTCAGCAGCCCGCGCAGTTTAGAGTGAACCCGCAACAACTCGAGTCGGTAAAAATGGCTCTCAGTCGCGGGGTTGAGTCGGTGATTGCCGAACAGCGCTGGCTGGACAATCGGGAAATAGGCGCATGGGGCCAACAGCACGACCCGATAACCGGCCAACTGACCGCCGCCCGCGCCTTTGAAATGCCGGCGCTGGCAAGCAATGAAAGCGCCGACCTGCTGCTGGCATTAATGCGTATTAAAGATCCATCACCGGAATTGCAACGAGCCATTCGCGGCGGCATTAACTGGCTGCAAAGCGTCAAGATGGTCGGTGTGCGCTGGCAGCGCTACCCTGATCGCAACAGTGCACTGATTGCCGATGCGCAAGCGCAGCCGCTATGGCCGCGCATGGTCGATCCGCGCAGTGGCGCAGCGCTATTTGGCGACCGCGATGGCAGCGTGCATTTGAATATCGGTGAAATTTCTCTCGAGCGGCAGCAACGCTACGGCTGGTATAGCACCAAGGCCAATCTGGCGCTGCAGCACTACAAAAACAACTACAGTTTGCAGGCTAATTCGCCTGCCAACCCATAACTCTGCTCGGAGCACTGATTTATGCGCCCCACTCTACTGTTAACAACAACCGCGCTGCTGCTATGCCTGTCGGGCTGCACAAAACAGACCAGCGAAACCATCGCGGCGCAACACTGCACGATTCGCCTGGCCGGCGATTCCACCATGCAGATTGTCGACCCGGCCAAAAACCCTGACTTTGGTTGGGGTCAGGTGCTACCTGACTATCTCGCCGAAGGCGCGCAAGTGACCAACTATGCCAAGGGCGGGCGCAGCACCAAGACCTTTCTCAGTGAGGGCCGCTGGGACAAACTGCTCAGCGACAGCCAGCCCGGCGACTGGGTATTGATTCAGTTTGGCCATAACGATGCCTCGTACGCCAAGCCCGAGCGCTACACCGCGCCGGTGGATTTCGAGGCCAATCTGCACCGCTTTGTGCGCGGCGCCCGCGCCAGGCAGACTCAGCCGGTACTGATCACCCCTGTGGTTCGCCGCCATTTTGACGGCGAGGGTAAACTGCGCGATATGCATGGCATCTACCCCAGCCTGGTGATAAAAGTCGCCACTGAGATGCAGGTGCCGCTGATTGATTTATTTGCCATTAGCTCGGCGGCAATCCTCGAAAAAGGCGTTGCCGAAAGCGCCAGCTGGTTTGCCCATGTCGCCCCGGGAGAACACAGCTGCTGTGAGAAGGGTCGCGAAGACAATACCCATTTCAGCTTTGAAGGCGCCCACAAGATCGCCTCGCTGGTGGTCAGTGAAACCATCGCCGCGGGCCCGCAGCCGCTGGCCGCCTGTTTTAAGCAAAGTCACTCTAACAGCAATCACTAAGGAATCGATCTATGTCGCGCTTTTTATCCAGATTGATATGCGCTCTGGGCATTGGCTTGTCAGGCGCTGGCTTGAGTGCCAGCCTAGATGCCGAGACTAATCTCAGCCTGCATCTGGCCGGAGATTCAACCATGTCGATCAAACGCGATTCCGCTCGCCCCGAAACGGGTTGGGGCGAGAAAATTGTGCCCTATCTGCGGCCCGGCGTTTCTGTTATCAACCATGCGGTGAATGGCCGCTCGACACGCAGCTTTATCGATCAGGGGCGCTGGCAGGCGTTGCTCGACCAGCTGCAGCCCAATGATGTGGTGATGATTCAATTTGCCCACAACGACCAAAAGATGATCGACAAAAAACGTTTTACCGATCCCTGGCGCGCCTATCGGGAAAATTTGCAAAAATTTGTTGCGGATGTGCGCGAGAAACAGGCCGAGCCAATTCTGTTGACCTCGATTGTACGCCGCAAGTTTGATGACAATGGCACGCTGGTCGATACCCTGGCGCCCTACAGTGATGTGTTGCGCAATGTGGCAGCACAACAGAAAGTTATATTGATTGACCTTAACCGCAGCACATCGGAATTACTGCAGCAGCTCGGACCAGAAAGGTCAAAATCGCTCTATCTGCATCTGCAGCCGGGGCAACATCCCAATTATCCCGAAGGTGAGCAAGACGATACTCATCTTAACCCTCAGGGCGCGGATCGGGTTGCCCGCATGGTTGCCGAGGCACTGACCGAGAAAAATCACAGGCTAATAGGTCCCTGATATTTTCCAGAAAGCAAAGCTGGCGCTTGCGGCGCTATTTACCGGGCGACACGAGCCAGTGATCATAGGTGGCCGATCCAAAAGGTCGGTTGCCCGCATCACTGGCTGGTACGTTTAGGTTACCGGAAAACAGACCCATTTTTGCGCCAACCCAGCGGCCCGTTCGGGCACTGAAAGGCATATCCAGCGCAACAAAATCACCGCCTGCGGCAGCGTACGAAAATTGAACGCTGGCGTCCGCTTGAACTTGCGCACGCAACAATAGTTCGGTTCGCTGCGGCCAATCACTGATAATCGTAGTTTCCCGATCGTCGCTCTCGGCAGCATTAAGATGTTTGACCCAAACCAGCGCCAGACCGTCAGCAATTCGCTGCAAACCAATCCAGGCGTAGTCTTCACCCATCACCACCAAACCGCCGCTATCACCGTTATTAAGCAGATTGTCGCCGCGCAACAGCGTGTCGACTTGAAACTGATTGGCGGGAAATTTTTGCGCCAGCAGATTGGAGGTATTCCACAGATTGCCGCCAGCAACCGGCAAGCTGGTTAGCGTCAGACCGGCAACATCCTGATCGTTAACAAGCGCATTGGCCGACGGCGTTGACTGCCACTGCCAGTGCAGATTGGGGGCTTTAGAAAAGTCATCGCTGACATCCGCGGCAAAATCCCGCTGTTCGGTAAGGCCAGTTTTGCGCACTTTTAACAGTGGCTGGCCGGGTTGATCCGGCGCTATCTGACGACCCACTTGCGGCCAACCATCCACCCACTGCATTGGCTGCATATGCACTATGCGGCCAAAGGCCTCTTTATCCTGAAAGTGAATAAACCAGTCTTCGCCAGTCGCGGTTTGCACCCAGGGGCCCTGATGCGGTCCATTGATATCGGTCGTGCCCTGCTCGAGAACATTTTTGTATTGATAAGGGCCGCTGATCGAGTCGGCGCGATAGACGCCCTGCCAGCCTGTAGCCACCCCGCCCGCCGGGCTGAAGATAATATATTCATTGTTGCGCCGGTAAAACTTCGGCCCTTCGATGGTGGTCCAGCCGGGCATATTGGCGCCGTCGACCACATCTTCTCGCTGCTCGGACACTGTTAAACCATCAAGACTCATTTCTCGCAGTGAGAGAATATTGTTAAAGCCGGCACGGCTGCGCGCCCAGCCGTGTAATAAGTAGGCCTTGCTGTCTTCCCCCTGCGCATTGTCTGAATCATCCACCAGCCATAGCGGGGTTGGATCGATTAAACCGCGTCCCGGTAGCGCCAGATGGGGCTCACTCCAGGACTGCGCTGGATCGCGGCTGGTTACCACAAAGATGCCTTTGTCCGGGTCGCCGTAGTAGATATAGAAAAGCCCGTTGTGATGCGCCATGGATGGCGCCCAGATACCGCCGCCATGGGCTGGCTTGGCGCCGGGCACAGTGCCGGGAAGCCGCTGCACGGCATAATTGATCAGGGTCCAGTTGACCAGATCGCGGGAGTGCAATATGGGTAGACCGGGCTCATGAACAAAGCTCGAGGCGGTCATATAGTAGTCGTCGCCGACTCGCAGCACATCCGGGTCGGAGTAATCGGCATGAATAATCGGGTTGCTAAACTCGGCGGAGTGATTGGAAATATCCTGTTGCCCCTGCTTCAACAGCGGCCAGGTTTGCCAGATCAGCAAGGCAAGTCCTGCCACCAACAGAGCCAGTGCTGGACGCCCGGCAACAGCATATTTCGCCATCAGAGTATCTCCGCTAGATAGCCTCGCAGCCCTTCGGCATCTATCCTGTCAATGGCATGGGCAATAGCGCTGTGCAAGCCGCTCTGCTGCGCCAGGTCGGCATGAGCCAACAATGCACTGTGGCTAAACAGCCCGCGGACAACCTCCAGGCTGCTGCCAGACTGTTGCCAGACTTCGGCCAGAGCCTCAAGCGAGGCAGGCTCATCGCGCAATTCAACCCCGGATCCAGGACGGTAGGCGATCAGTAGCGCAGCGACCGCAACGACAAGATGGCGCGGCGGCAGATCGTTGCAAGCACAGTATTGAGCCAGCGCCGGCAACAACCGAATACGCCATTTGCTAATGGTGTTAAGCAAAATATCGCGCCATTTGTGCTGCAAAAACGGGTTTCTGAAACGCTGCAAAATGGTCTCGATGTAGGCCCGCACAACCTCCGGATCATGGCCAGCAAAGGTCGCGGCGATTTCCTGGTGCATCAGGCGGCTCATAAACAGACTCACCTGCTCGTCGCCCATGGCATCGAGCACCAGAGGTATCTGCAACAGCGCTGCGATCGGTGCAACCGCGGTGTGGCCGCCGTTGAGGATTTTCACCTTGCGCTCACGGTAGGGCTGCAAGTCTTCG
>JALRJD010000358.1 GCA_023255165.1 Porticoccaceae bacterium
GCTCAACCGCGCCGAACCACCTGATAATTACGCCCAATATATTTCAGCGGCACACTCAGCATATGCACCAAACGTGAAAACGGAAACAGAACAAAAATAACCATGCCCAACAGAATATGCAGTTTATAAATCCAATGCACCGGCGCAATACTGACCACAGCAGTTTGGGGATCGAAACTGACAATATTCTGAGCCCAACTCATAAGTTTAAGCATCTCCTCACCATCAAGGTGCCCCGCCGAAACAAAGATCGAGCCAAGCCCCAACAGCAGCTGCAAACAGAGCACCAACAGGATAACAATATCCATCGACGTACTCGTCGCCCTGACACGCGGATTGGTCAACCGGCGTTTGATAAGAATAACCATGCCATACAAACAGACAAGGCCAAACAAACCACCAGCACCCATAGCAACCAACTGCTTGGTCGGCGCCGAGACACCCAACGCGTGCCACACCCCGGAGGGAGTTAACAACCCAACAAAGTGACCAAGAAAAATTGCCAAAATACCAATATGAAAAGCAATACTGCCCTTGCGCAACTGTTTGCTCTCAAGCATTTGGCTAGAGCCGGTTTTCCAGCTGTACTGCTCGCGATCGTAACGAATCACCGAGCCGACAAACATCACCGTCACCGCCATATACGGCAGCACCGCAAACAATAAATAATTTAACCCACCGACATCGCTATTCACCATATTGGTTACTCCGTTAACTACATGACTGACTGCTGCTTCGCTCACAACCGCGCCCCCGGGGTTTCAAAATCGACCCAGTGAAGTGGAATATCGAGATCCCTGCGTTGCCCTGCCGCCGGTTTACGCTGCGCGCCAGCGCAGCTTTTATCCAGGGAGTCAGAACCAAAAGTGACCTCCTCTTCCTGCCACTCTTTATCAATGGCCTGCTTGCTGTCATCGCGCTTTTCGTCGGCAATGCGATGACGAATTTCATCGCGGTCCACCTGGCTGTCGGCCATATCAAGTAACAGTTCAAATAAAACCGCGTAATCACTGCCGCGCTTTTCCAGACGGCATTGCAACAACGCCAGAATATGCTCCACATCCAGCAGCCAACTCACTGCGTTATCGCGCCCCTGGGTGGAGAGAAATTCCAAAAACAGCGGCAGGTAATCGGGCAATTCATGCTGGCTGATTTCGAGACCAGCACGACGATACTGATCCACCAGATCAACCATCGCCTGACCACGATCCCGGGACTCGCCATGAACATGTTCAAACAGCCACAGCGCCAATGAACGGCCGCGTTCAAACAGGCCATCGTATTCACTCTGGTAATCCATCAATTCAGTATTGATGCGGCGATCGATAAACGTTAACAGCCGCTGACCCAGAGTCGGATCAATATCGGACGCATCGATCAGTGCTTCAATCTCCGCTCTTTCCTCGCGCAAGCTGTGCTCGGGATAGTCGAGTAACAAGGCAAGCAATTTCAGTATTTGCATCATTATTCCTCGCCGCCAGAGACCGCAATAATGTTGCGATTGGTTGCTTTTTTACCGCCAAACATATTCACGCCACTATTGCCTTCACTGCAGCCATTGCCAAAACTGAATCCACAACTGCTCTTCATGCTGTAGGCATTTTCCGCATAGGCTCGGTGGCTGGTGGGAATCACAAAACGATCTTCGTAGTTGGCGATTGCCATATAGCGATACATCTCCTCGACCTGCTCCTCCGTTAACCCAACCCGCTGCAGCACGTCCAGATCGACCTGCTTGTCGACCTGCTGCGAGCGTTTAAATGAGCGCATTGCCAGCATCCGTTCCAGGGCGTTAATCACTGGTACCTGGTCGCCAGCGCTAAGCAGGTTGGCCAGATATTGCATCGGGATGCGCAGTGAACGCAGATCGGGAATCACGCCATCGACGCCAATATGGCCTTTTTGCGCAGCGCTCTGGATTGGTGACAGAGGTGGCACATACCAGACCATCGGCATGGTGCGGTACTCTGGATGCAACGGCAGCGCGACTTGCCATTCCACTGCCATTTTGTAAACCGGTGACTCGCGGGCGGCATCAATCCAGGTTTGCGGAATCCCCTCCGCCAATGCCGCGGCCTGAACTTCCGAGTCATTGGGATCGAGAAAAATACCCAGTTGCGCATCGTAGAGATCACGTTCATTGGCAACACTGGCAGCGGCTTCAATACGATCCGCGTCATAGAGCAATACCCCCAGATAGCGAATTCGGCCAACACAGGTTTCTGAACAGACAGTCGGCTGACCCGCCTCAATCCGCGGATAACAAAAAGTGCATTTTTCCGACTTTCCCGACTGCCAGTTGTAATAGATTTTTTTGTAGGGACAGCCTGAGACACACATACGCCACCCGCGGCACTTGTCCTGATCAATCAGCACAATGCCATCCTCTTCACGCTTGTAAATGGCTCCCGATGGGCAGCTGGCAACACAGCTCGGGTTGACACAATGCTCACAGAGGCGCGGCAGATACATCATAAAAGTCTGCTCGAACTCACCGTAGATCTGTTTCTGGGCAATCTCATTAAAGTTGCTATCTGCGCTGCGTTTTTCAAATTCGCTGCCGAGAATCTCCTCCCAGTTCGGCCCCGAATGTATTTTCTCCATGCGCTTGCCAGTAATCAGCGAATGCGGTCGGGCAACCGGCTGGTGCTTGCTCTCCGGGGCGTTGTGTAAATGTTCATAGTCAAAATCGAATGGCTCGTAATAGTCATCGATCTGCGGCAGATCCGGGTTGCCAAAGATATTAGCCAATATTTTTAATTTACCGCCCTGCGCAGGTTCGAGCTTGCCATTTTTACGCACCCAGCCGCCCTTCCACTTTTTCTGGTTTTCCCACTCATTGGGAAACCCGACACCGGGCTTGGTCTCGACATTGTTAAACCAGGCGTACTCGACACCATCGCGGCTGGTCCAGACATTTTTACAGGTAATTGAGCAGGTGTGGCAGCCGATACATTTATCCAGATTGAGAACCATGCCGATCTGTGCGCGTACTTTCATTTTGCAACTCCTTGTGCCTGCGGTTGTTCGTCGAGCCAGTCCACCTGATTCATCTTGCGTAGAATGACAAATTCGTCGCGGTTGCAGCCCACCGTCCCGTAGTAATTAAAGCCGTAGGATTGCTGCGCATATCCGCCAATCATATGGGTTGGTTTCATCACCGCCCGAGTCACCGAGTTGTGAATGCCGCCGCGGGTTTTGGTCGTCTCCGCACCCGGCACATTCACCACTCGCTCCTGTGCGTGATACATCATGGTCATGCCCTCGGGCACGCGCTGCGAGACCACCGCGCGGGCGGCGATGGCGCCATTGACGTTAAAGGCTTCAATCCAGTCGTTGTCGGCAATCCCGGCCTTGGCAGCATCCACCTCACTGATCCAGATAATCGGCCCGCCACGAGAGAGTGTCAGCATCAGCAGGTTGTCTGAATAGGTTGAGTGAATACCCCACTTCTGATGTGGTGTAATCCAATTGAGTATCAGCTCGGTGTTGCCATTGGGTTTTTTACCCAACAACGGTTCAATGGTTTTCAGATTAATTGGCGGTTTATACAGACACTGGGTTTCGCCAAAATCACGCATCCACTCATGATCCTGATAGAACTGCTGACGACCGGTTAATGTGCGCCAGGGAATCAACTCATGGACATTGGTGTAGCCCGCGTTATAGGAGACATGCTCATCCTCCAGACCGGACCAGGTCGGCGAGCTGATAATTTTTCGCGGCTGCGCCAACAGATCGTGAAAACGAATTTTTTCATCCTGTTTGGGGCGCGCCAGATGACTGTGATCGCGCCCGGTAAACTCGCCCAACGCCTGCCATGCTTTCACTGCTACTTGGCCATTGGTTTCCGGTGCCAAACTCAGAATCACCTCGGCAGCATCAATAGCGGTTTCAATTTTAGCTCGACCTTTGTGTACGCCCTCTTCTCCATGGAGATGATTTAGCCGGCCGAGGAAAGCTACTTCGTCGTCTGTATTCCAGCTAATACCCTTGCCACCATTGCCCAGTTTTTCCAGCATCGGGCCCAGCGAGGTAAAGCGCTTGTAGGTATTGGGATAGTCACGCTCAACCAACACCATATTGGGCGCGGTCTTGCCCGGCAGCAGCTCACACTCACCTTTCCACCAGGCTTTTACCCCATCCGGCTGCGCCAATTCGGCCGGCGTATCGTGCTGTAAAGGCACAGTGACCAGATCTTTTTCAACACCCAGATGGCCGACTGTTAGCTCACTAAAGCGTTTGGCGATAGTCTTGAAAATATCCCAGTCGGAGCGCGATTCCCAAACCGGGTCAATGGCTTTGGAAAGCGGGTGAATAAACGGATGCATATCCGAAGTGTTCATATCATCCTTTTCGTACCAGGTCGCCGTCGGCAGCACGATATCGGAGTAGAGACAGGTGGTGGACATACGAAAATCCAGTGTCACTAGCAGATCGATTTTGCCCTCCGGCGCCTGATCATGCCAAACCACATCCTCAGGTTTTTTGTCACCGCTCTCACCGAGATCTTTATTCATCAAACCATGTTTGGTGCCAAGCAGATGGCGCAGCATATATTCGTGGCCCTTACCGGAAGAACCGAGCAAATTGGAGCGCCAGATAAACATATTGCGCGGGAAATTCTGCGGATTGTCCGGATCTTCGCAGGCAAATTTCAATTCTCCACTCTGTAACTGCGAAACGGCATAGTCTTTGGCATCCATTCCTGCAGCCTCAGCCTCTTTCACTAGCTGTAACGGATTGGTATTTAACTGCGGCGCGGATGGCAGCCAGCCCATGCGTTCAGCCCTGGTGTTGTAGTCAAGGATCGACGCGCGCCACTTGGTCGCGTCGGCCAGAGGCGATACCACTTCGCTCATCTCAAGTTTTTCATAGCGCCACTGATCAGAATGGTTATAGAAAAACGAGGTGCCGTTCATCTGCCGCGGCGGACGCTGCCAATCCAGGCCAAAGGCCAGCGGTAGCCAGCCACATTGGGGACGCAGTTTTTCCTGGCCCACATAATGGGCCCAACCACCGCCGGACTGACCGATGCAACCACACATCATCAGCAGGTTAATCACCCCACGGTAGTTCATATCCATGTTGTACCAGTGGTTCATGGCAGCGCCGATAATAATCATGCTGCGACCACGGGTTTTGTTGGCGTTATCGGCAAATTCAGCGGCAATTTTAATCACCTGCGCGCGCGGCACACCGGTAATTTTTTCCTGCCAGGCCGGGGTGTAAGGCATGTCGTCATCAAAGCTTTTTGCACTATTGGTACAACCCAGCCCATTGTCGACACCATAATTGGCCAGGGTCAGGTCAAAAACCGTTGCCACCAGCACAGTGCTGCCATCTGCCAGCGCAACCCGTTTGGCCGGCACCTTGCGCTGCTGAATGGCACTGTGATCGGTGTGCTGAAAGTAGTCGTGGTCATGTTTCTGCCCCCCAAAATAAGGGAAGGCGACATCGACAATTTCGTCCGCGGCATGTTTTAGTGTCAGGTGCAACTCGAGCTCTTTGCCACTGCCGCCGTCGCGCTGTTCAGTGTTCCACTTGCCCTTCTCACCCCAACGATAGCCAATTGAACCGGTTGGCGAGACCAGCTCATCGCCGCCATCCACCTGCGCCAGGGCGATGGTTTTCCACTCCGGATTATTCGCCTGGCCGAGGTTATCGAGCAGATCCGAGGCGCGTAAAAAGCGCCCCTGTTGCAGACCAGCATCACATTCCTCGAGGCGCACCAGGTACGGAAAATCAGTGGTTCGACGAACATAGTCGGTAAAATAGGGGCTTGGATTTTCGACGTGAAACTGTTTCAGAATGACATGGCCCATGGCCATTGCCAGCGCCGAGTCGGTGCCCTGCTTGGGTGCGATCCATTCATCGGTTAACTTGGCGACTTCTGAATAGTCCGGCGTTACCGAAACGGTTTTGGTTCCTTTATATCGAACCTCGGTAAAAAAGTGCGCATCGGGAGTTCGTGTCTGCGGCACATTGGAACCCCAGGCGATAATGTATCCGGAGTTATACCAGTCCGCGGATTCAGGCACATCGGTCTGCTCGCCCCAGGTCTGCGGTGATGCGGGAGGCAGGTCGCAGTACCAGTCGTAAAAACTCAGGCAGTTGCCTCCAATCAGTGACAGGTAACGCGAGCCCGCGGCATAGGAGACCATCGACATCGCCGGAATCGGTGAGAAACCGCTGATGCGATCCGGGCCAAAGGTTTTTGCCGTGTAGATATTGGCCGCTGCGATCATCTCATTGACCTCATCCCAACTGGAACGAATCAGCCCACCGAGTCCACGTTTGGTTTTGTAAGCCGCGGTTTTGGCCGGATCTGTCACGATTGACTGCCACGCCAACACCGGGTCGCTGTATTGTTCACGGGCCTCGCGCCAAAGACCCAACAACGCCTTGCGCACCTTCGGGTATTTCAACCGATTGGCACTGTAGATATACCAGGAATAACTGGCACCGCGCGGACAGCCTCGCGGTTCATGGTTGGGCAGATCTGGTCTGGTGCGCGGATAATCAGTCTGCTGGGTCTCCCAGGTGACGAGACCGTCTTTGACATAAATTTTCCAACTGCAGGAACCTGTGCAGTTGACGCCATGGGTTGAACGCACCACCTTGTCATGCTGCCAGCGGCGGCGATAGCCCTGCTCCCAATCGCGATTTTCGTTTGTGGTGACTCCGTGCTCCCCGGAAAAATTCTGTTTTTTAATCTCGAAAAATCGCAATTTATCTAAAAGCTGACTCATTATTTTGCTTCTCCTTGAGGGGCTTCACCACTGATTTGCAACCGACCCACAGGTAGTTCATTACCCAGTGTCGACGACTGCAACCCGAAGAAATATAAGTTGCAGTCAACGCATTTCATTTGATGAAGATCAAAGGCACAAAACCGCCAGCCAGCGTCTACTATTAAGGCTATCCCTTTTTGGGTAGCGCGGATAAACCCTAACCCATTGTTATGCAATGAGTTTTTTAACCCGGGCCAGCTCTCAACTGAGTGCCGGGGCAATATCGATCATTAGAGGTAGTCAGATTTGCGTGCTTTAAAAACCGGATTTTCCTCGTCGTTAACGTCGACCATCAGCATCGCGCTGGTCTCTATTATCGCGCTGGGTCTGCTCACCATCTTCAGTCTGATGTGGGCAACCGATCAGACCGACAAAGACGCCCAGGCGATCAATCTCTCTGGGTCGATTCGCATGCAAACCTATCGCACTGCGTTGGCAGTGGCGCAGCGGGAACCGGTGGAGGCAAGACAATATATGCAGCAGCTGGATGCCACCTGGCAGCATCCACTGTTTGGTCCGCAGCGCCAGCCATCCACTCAGGACCCATTGAGCCAGAACTTTTCCGCAGCTGAACGCCATTGGCGAGAGATCTTGCGTCCGCTCTTCGAGGCAGCCCTTGTATCGCCCGATAGTCGCGGTTTTCCGGTGACGCAAATAAAAAACCAGCTGGCACTCACTGAAGAGCTGGTCAGCGCCTTTCAAACCGCCGCTGAATCAAAAATACGCCTGCTTAGAATCATTCAGTTGATCGCTCTGTTTCTGACCGTTTTGCTGGGCAGCGTTATTTTTAATCTGACCAGAGCGCGACTGACAAAGCCGCTGGCGCAGCTCACTGAAGCCGCCGAGCGAATTGGCAAAGGTGAATATGGTTATCAAACAGCGGTTGAAGGCAGTGATGAACTCGCCCTGCTCGGCTCAGTGGTCAATCAGATGAGCAGCTCGGTGGATCAGATCTACCGTGACATGGACAACCAGGTCAAACAGCGCACAGCGGAACTGCACAACAACAATATCGCCCTGAAATTTTTGTTTGAGACCGCGCGCAAGATTCTTCTGAGTTACCAGCAGGAAATTGATTTTCAGCCGCTGCTCGACCAGTTGGCTGAGATCCTTGGCGCATCGGTCAATCTTGAGATCTGCCTGTTTACCGAACAGGGCGACCAACCCTATTTGCACATTGCACCGCATAATTGCTCTATCAGCGACTGTTCCCAGCGCAGCTGTGGCAATTGCATTGCCCAAAGTTCCATGGCGATTGATACTGAAACGTTAATTGAAAACCCAATTGCAAAGGCCAGTCTGGAAAAGAATCCTCTCGACTACAGCTTCGCCATCAGCAACGAGCAGACCGACTATGGGGTTCTCAACTGTCACTGCCCACGCACTGTGCAACTGCAACCCTGGCAACAGCAATTACTGCGCTCAGCGGCGGACCAATTTGCTCTGGCGCTATCTCTGTCTGCACACAGAAATCAGCAGCGGCGTCTGGCAATGCTCAACGAGCGCACGGTGATCGCTCGAGAGCTGCACGACTCACTGGCGCAGGCACTCTCCTATTTAAAAATTCAGGTGACCCGACTGCAGAAATCCATTGATAACCAGAACTTTGTGCAACAACAGCCAATCGTTGATGAGCTGCGTGAGGGCATCACCACAGCCTACCGGCAGCTGCGTGAGTTGCTCACTACCTTCAGGCTGAAGATCGACACCGGAGGTTTGCAGAGTGCTCTAGAGTTGGTGGTAACCCAGCTCAATGAACGCTCTGATATGCAGGTAACCCTGCACTATCAATTGGCCAACCTTCCGCTGAGCCCCACCGAGGAGATCCACCTGTTGCAGATCATTCGCGAGGCTTGCCAAAACGCCATCAACCATTCTCTGGGAACCAGATTGGACATTCAGCTGTTCCAAAATCAGGACCAATCGATTCAGCTGCTAATTGACGACGATGGCGTCGGCCTTGCCGACAACGCCGAGAAAAACAATCATTATGGGCTAGCCATCATTCAGGAACGCAGTCGCCACCTGCATGGCTCCATTGAAATTGCGCGGCGCGACGAAGGCGGGACCCGTGTGGCTTTCGCGTTTCGACCCAGTTTTCTAGGCGCCTGAAAATAGAGCCCGGTTCGCACTGAT
>JALRJD010000090.1 GCA_023255165.1 Porticoccaceae bacterium
TCAGGAACGCGCCATCAATCGAGTGATGAACCGCTCCGCGGCCAGCGTAATCGCCGACGTGGATCTGGTGATCTTTGTCGTCGATCGATTTGAATGGAGTGAGGCGGATGAGTATGTGGCACAGTATATTTCCAATTACGAGGTGCCGGTGATTGTTGCTATCAACAAGGTGGATCTGGTTGAAGATAAACAGGAGTTGCTGCCCCACCTGCAGTTTCTTTCACAGAAGGTCAATGCCGCCGATCTGATTCCATTGTCGGCGCTCAAGAAAACCAACTTCGATCAGTTGCAACAAAAGATTAAGGGTTTTATTCCCGAAGCGCGGCATATGTTTCCGGAAGATCAAATCACCGATCGCAGCGAACGCTTTCTGGCGTCGGAAATTGTGCGCGAAAAAATTACCCGCCAGTTGGGTGCCGAAGTGCCCTATCAGGTTACTGTTGAAATTGAAGAGTTTCGTGTTGAACGCAATGTTACCCATATCAGTGCACTGATTCTGGTTGAGCGAGAAGGGCAGAAGAAAATTATTATTGGCAACAAAGGCGAGCGGATCAAAAATATCGGCAAGCAGGCACGGGCCGATATGGAGAGCCTGTTTGACTGCAAAGTGATGCTTACCACCTGGGTTAAAGTGCGCAGCGGCTGGTCGGATGACGAGCGTGCATTGCGTAGTCTCGGGTATATCGACGAGTAATCAGCGTGCGCATCGAGGCCGAGCCAGGATTTCTGTTACATTCGACGCCCTACCGTGATACCAGTCTGCTGGTTGATCTCTACACCGCCAATCACGGGCGGGTGCGCTGCGTCGCCAAAGGCTTTCGCAAACCCAACAAACAGGGCATCAACCGCTCGATATTTCCCTACACCGAACATCAGTTCAGTTGGCAGGGGCGGGGTGAATTAAAAACCTTAACCCGAGCCGATGTGCTGCAGACGCCGGTTTTTCTCAACGGTGAATCACTGTTTACCGGGCTCTATGTCAATGAGCTGTTCTACCGGTTGTTTCAGGAGCAGGATGTTCATCCTTTCCTCTATCAGCAATACCGGCAATTTATGTCTATCCTCTGTAAAAGCCTGCCGGACGAACTGCAGCTGCGTCAGCTGGAGATGACACTGCTTGAAGAGCTCGGCTACGGTTTGGTGCTGAACTCTGACGCCGAGAGTGGAGCGCCACTGCAGGCGGATCAGTTCTATCAGTACATTCCCGAGCAGGGACTGCTACCGTTGCTTAATCAGCGCGATGGGGTGCCTGGCAGTTATCTGGGAGAGGATTTGCTGAATATTTCCCGCGGTGAGTTTGCCCGGGGCAGTGCGCAGAAAACCGCTAAATTACTGCTGCGTAGCGTGATAAACTTTTATCTCGACGGCCGACAGCTGCACAGTCGCGAACTCTACCGGCAGCATTTAATGTCTCGGGATCGAGGCAAGAGTTGAGACAAGAGCTGAAACAAGTGAAAGCTGATTTTAAACACCCGCAAACGATTAAAGAGTGAGTCGATGATCATAGCGATTGGTACCGATATAGTTGAAGTGTCGCGCATTGCCCAGGTGCTGGAGCGCCAGGGACAGCGTTTTGTCGAGCGCATTCTGAGCCCCAATGAGATTGTTCAATACCAGGAAAAAAGCCACAACGTGGCATTTTTCGCCAAGCGTTTTGCCGCCAAGGAAGCTATCGCCAAGGCCCTTGGCACCGGTATAGGCCACGGAGTCAGTTTTCAGGATATGGTGATCAGTAACGATGATAAAGGTGCGCCCTACGCGGACCTGTTTGGCGGCGCCGCCGAAGTGATGAAGAGTCGCGGCGGCAATCGAGTTCTGATTAGCCTGGCGGATGAACGCGAATACGCCATGGCCTATGCCGTTCTCACCGAGTAGAACATCTGCCGGTTTCCCAGACTTTGATAAAAATTAGATAAGCGTTAGATAAATCAATTATGAGTTATAACCGTCTTGCAGGGGCGCTGGCGCCACTGTTGAGGCACAATGCGAGCCTGAATCCAACGAGTCACCACTATGCAGTACCCAACCATTGATCAGTGCATTGGCAACACCAGATTGGTGCGCCTTCAGCGTATGCCTGGCAACACCTCCAACACTATTCTCGCCAAGCTCGAAGGGGACAACCCGGCTGGTTCGGTAAAGGATCGTCCGGCACTGAGCATGATTAAAAATGCCCAGCAGCGCGGCGAAATCAAACCCGGCGATCGCCTGATCGAAGCGACCAGTGGCAACACCGGCATTGCGCTGGCCATGGTGGCGGCGATGATGGGTTATCGCATGACCCTGATTATGCCGGCCAATGCTACCGCTGAGCGAAAGTGGGCGATGACGGCCTACGGTGCGGAACTTATCGAGGTGACGGAAGAGCAGGGCATGGAAGGCGCTCGCGATCTGGCCAGAGAGATGGGCGAGCAGGGCCTGGGATTGGTGTTGGACCAATTTAATAATCCCGATAATCCGCTCGCGCACTATCAGGGCACCGGCCCGGAGATCTGGCGTGACACCGGCGGCGCGGTAACACACTTTATCAGCTCGATGGGCACCACCGGCACCATTATGGGCACCTCGGCGTTTCTCAAACAGCAAAATCCGGATATTCAGATTGTCGGTTTGCAGCCGCAAGAGGGCGCGTCGATTCCTGGTATTCGTCGCTGGCCGGCAGCCTATATGCCGAGCATTTTTGATTCAGCCAAGGTCGATCAGGTGATCGATATTTCCCAACAGCAGGCCGAGGAAACCATGCGCAGACTGGCCAGAGAGGAGGGCATTTTTAGCGGCGTCTCCAGCGGCGGCTCGGTCTCGGCGGCGTTGCAGATCAGCCAACAGGTGGAAAATGCCGTTATCGTTGCTATTATCTGCGACAGGGGCGATCGCTATCTCTCCTCCGGAATTTACGCCTGATAATAAATGGGTAAAAACCAGCAGCGCTCCAACCCGAGTTCAGAGCCATGGTCAAAGTTCGCGAACACCATCCGCAGGATGACGCCGATCAGGTTGATATTCACACCTGGGTAGCGGAACTCGTGCAGCGTTATTCCATCGCCGAAAATGATTCAAAGGCGCTGGTCAAAGCCTGCAACTTTGCCAATCAGGCCCGCAGCGAAGATTTTGATCCGGAGAGGCTGTGGAACTCGAAGACCGGTTGTTTTCAAACTGGTCTCGAGATGGCCGAAATTCTCGCTGAACTCTCTCTCGATACTGTGGCCCTGCAGGCCGCAATCCTCTATCGCGCTGTGCGTGAGCGGCGCACCTCTCTTGAAAAAGTCGGTCGTGAATTCGGCGCTGACGTTGCCAATCTGATCGACAAGGTTCAGCGCATGGCGGTGATCAGCACATTGCGCAATGCCAAGGGCACAGCGGTCTTTGGGCATGTTGCCGGCCAGCAGGCCAATAAAGCCCGCGAGATGCTGGTCTCGATTATCGATGATATTCGTGTACCACTGATCAAGATTGCCGAGCGCACCTGCGCCATTCGCGCGGTAAAAAGCGCCAGCCCGGAGAAACAGGTGCGGGTTGCCCGCGAGGTGGTTGATGTCTACGCACCGCTGGCTCATCGGCTCGGCCTGGGCAATCTGAAATGGGAGCTGGAAGATCTTGCATTCCGCTATCTACAGCCGAACGACTATGCCAGGGTGGCCAGTTTGCTGGCCGAAAAACGCCGCGATCGACAGGCTTATATCACCGAGACCATTCATCTTGTTGAGGAGCAATTAAAGGCGTTGAATATTGCCGGGGAGGTCAGCGGCCGCCCTAAGCATATCTACTCAATCTGGTCGAAAATGCAGCGCAAAAATCTCAGTTTTTCCGAGGTTTACGATATTCGCGCGCTGCGGGTGTTGGTGCCGACGATAGCCGATTGCTACGCGATTCTGGGTTGGTTGCACAATCGCTGGGAAAATATTCCCAGTGAATATGACGACTATATCGCCGCGCCAAAAGAAAACGGCTACCAGTCGCTGCACACGGCTGTGATCGGACCAGAGGGTAAAACCCTGGAAATACAGATTCGCACATTCGATATGCACAGTGCCGCCGAGCTCGGTGTCTGCGCGCACTGGCGCTACAAGGGCAGTGATTCAAAGAGCGCGGATAAAAGTTATGAGGAAAAGATCGAATGGCTGCGCCATGTTCTGGAATGGTCGCGGGAAATTGAAAGCACCGACTCAACGGCACAGTCTCAGCAAGCGGTCAGCGATGACCGGGTCTATGTGTTTACCCCCGAAGGCCATGTGGTTGATCTGCCCAGTGGCGCCACGCCACTCGACTTTGCCTATTATGTGCACACTGATCTCGGGCATCGTTGCCGCGGCGCCAAGGTCAATGGGCGTATAGTGCCGCTGAGCAGTGCACTGCACACCGGCGATCAGGTAAGTATTATCACCGCCCGCCAGGGTGAGCCCTCACGTGACTGGCTGTCGGCCTCTATGGGCTACCTTAAAACCAGTCGCGCCAGAAGCAAGGTGCAGTATTGGTTTCGCAAACAGAATCAGCAGCACAACCAGATTGAAGGCAAAAAGCTGCTCGACCGCGAACTGGCCCAGTTAAATATCACCGATATCGATCTGGACAAAGCCGCACAGCGCTTTAATAAACAGGGCGCCGCCGGGCTCTATGCCGCCATTGGTGCCGGCGATGTCGGCGTTGAACAGGTGATTAACTCGGCCCAGAGTCGTGCCAAAGCCAAAACCATTGTCAATATGGTGACTGAAGAGCCATCGGTTGCGCAGCGCTTTGAATCCTCGGATGTCTATATTCACGGCGTTGGCAACCTGCTAACCCAGATTGCCCGCTGCTGCCGGCCGCTGCCGGGTGACAATATCGGCGGCTACATTACCCAGGGCCGTGGCATTTCAATCCATCGCGAAGACTGCAGCAATTTCTTGCGGCTGCAGAATGCCGAACCCCAGCGTATTATCAAAGTCGAATGGGGCGGTCAGCCGCAGAAAAATTATCGGGTAAAAATTGTTCTCGATACCTACAATCGCAGCGGTTTGCTGCTAGATATCACCAAGACAGTTGATCGACTCGGCCTGCATATTGCCTCGATGCAAACCGATGAAAAAGTCAGCCGTAAAAAAACCATGAACAGCTCGCATATTTTTCTCAGTCTCGATGTGCCCAGTCTCGACCAGTTGAGTGCCGTGCTATCGCAGTTAAATCAGATTCCCAATGTCATCGCCGCGCGCCGTGTGACCGATTAGACTGATGCGGACAATTTCCAAAAACAAGGTTAAAACAGTGGCGAGAGAATACACGATTGATGATTTGCGTTATCTAATGGCGCGGCTGCGCGATCCGAAGACTGGATGCCCATGGGATTTAAAACAGTCATTTGACAGCATCGCCAAACACAGCCTCGAAGAAGTCTATGAAGTGATCGACGCTATCGAACAAAACGATTTGACGCATCTGGGTGAAGAGCTGGGCGATCTGTTATTCCAGATTATTTTTTACACCCAAATGGGTTCGGAACAACAGGTTTTTGATTTCGATACGGTTGTCAGCGGACTGGTGACAAAATTGGTGCGCCGTCATCCCCATGTATTTCCGGATGGCACATTGGAAAGCGAGCGCGATAGCTCGAGCAGAGTTGATGATACTGAGGAAGAGGCGCGGATTAAAAAAGTCTGGGAAACCATTAAGGCTGAGGAACGCGCGAAAAAAGGCGAGCGCAAAACGCTGGACGATATTCCACTGGCACTGCCGGCCCTCAATCGCGCCCAGAAGTTGCAGAAACGGGCGGCCACCACCGGCTTTGATTGGCAGCACAGCGATCAGGTGGTCGCCGTTGTGCGCGCTGAACTTGAAGAGCTGGAAGTTGAAATCGCCAGTGGTAACCGCGACGCCATGGAAGACGAGCTGGGCGACTTATTGTTTAGCTGTGTCAATCTCGCCCGACATCTCTCGGTGGATCCGGAGCAAGCCCTGCGCAAAGCCAATCGCAAATTTCAGCGTCGCTTTGAAGCGATGGAGAGTTTGGCGGAAAACAGTGGCAGCGGACTGGCCCGGTTATCCACAGATGAAATGGAAGCGCTGTGGGCGGAAGTTAAGCGCGCTGAATAAACCTCCTGGATTTATTTCCCCAGGTTATTCCCCTGGACTGGCCTTTTCCGACTAACTTGTCTGACTAATTTAATCCGTGTATTGTGAGCGACCTTTTTGGGGCCGCTGGTGCGAAGGTAGTGTTAATCCTCAAACCCAGTGTTGTGTTGACCAATCGACTATTCAAGGAATTATATTGATGAGAGTTATTTTGTTAGGGCCTCCTGGCGCCGGTAAAGGTACGCAAGCTCAGTTTATCACTGAGAAATATGGCATTCCCCAGATCTCCACCGGGGATATGCTGCGAAGCGCTGTGAAAGCAGGTACTGAACTGGGGCTCAAGGTCAAAGACATAATGGCTTCCGGTGGGTTGGTATCCGACGATATTATTATTGCCCTGGTTAAAGAACGCATTCAGCAACCAGACTGTGCGGATGGTTTTTTATTTGATGGCTTTCCGCGCACCATTCCCCAGGCTCAGGCGCTGGTTGATGCAGGCGTTGCGATTGAATATGTGGTTGAAATTGCTGTCGACGACGAGCAGATTGTTTCGCGCCTGAGTGGACGTCGTGTGCACGAAGATTCAGGACGTGTATATCACGTTGAGCACAATCCGCCAGCGACTCCTGGTCTCGACGATGAAACTCAGGAGCCCCTGATTCAGCGCCCGGACGATAAAGAAGAAACGGTTCGCAATCGTCTCGAGATTTATCACAGCCAAACCAAACCATTGGTGGAGTTTTATCAGAATCTTGCTGAGAAAAATTCCGATGCACCGGTATTTTCCAAGGTCGATGGCGTTGGTAGTCTCGATCAGGTGCAGGCCAGATTGGTCGCCGCACTGTCATAAAAAATGTCAAAAAGCAGTGGCATAAAAACGCTGCTTTAGAAAATCAAATTGCAAAATCCCGCCTAAATTCCGATTAAAACGCTATTTTCCCGGAAAAATAGCGTTTTAATTGGAAAAACAAATCACAACTGCTTAAACTTCGCGTCGAAAGCACGCTATTTTGTTTTTTTATTTTCGAAATTTAAGTTTGTCTTTATTTACGTGAGGAACGCATAAATGAAACGTCCAGCAAAGAAAAAAGTATCCGCAACAAAAGGGAAGGCACAGGTTTCACCGCTTCAAAGTGCAGTCAAGGCTGTTGAATCGGTTAAAAAGCAAATTGCCGCTCAGGAAAAAAAATATGCTGCCATTGTGAGCCGTGTTGAAAAAGCCAAGGCAAAGGTCGCAGTTAAAGCTACCGCTGCCGCCAAAAATGGTCTGGCTGCAGCGCGTAAGCAAGCTTCTGCCAGCCGTAAGGAAGCCGCGATGCTGCGCAACAGTTTGCGTTCTGCCAAAGTTGAAATGAAAGCCGCTCAAGTGAAGCAGAAACTGCTAGCTGCTGAAGCTGCCGCAAAAGCGGCTGTGCTGAAAGCTGAGGCACGACTGCAGGCTGCCCAGGATGCAGATTTGGCCGCTGCGGTAAAACGATTTGAAAAGCGCTGGTTAAAAGCCCGTGCAAAAGCGACCTCGAAGAAAATGAAGGCTGCGGAAAAGAAAGCAGCGCTTAAAATCAAAGCTGCTGAAAAAGCCGTAGTGGCAAAACTTAAAGCCGAGGCCAAGAAAGCAGAAGGCAAAGCCACCAAGAAGAAGGTGGTTAAAAAGAAAGTGGCTAAAAAGAAAGTTGTAGCGCCAAAAGCGCCTGCTGCAAAAGCAGCTGTTAAGAAAGCACCGGCTAAAAAGAAAGCAGTGGCTAAAAAGAAGGCCGTAGCGAAAAAACCAGTAGCTAAAAAGGCAGCGGTTAAAAAAGCGCCAGCTAAAAAGAAGGCCGTAGCCAAAAAGAAAGCCGTAGCGAAAAAACCGGCAGCTAAAAAAGCGGCTGTTAAGAAAGCACCGGCTAAAAAGAAAGCAGTGGCTAAAAAGAAGGCCGCAGCCAAAAAACCAGCAGCTAAAAAGGCAGCGATTAAAAAAGCGCCGGCCAAAAAGAAAGCCGTAACGAAAAAACCAGCGGCTAAAAAGAAAGCAGTGGTAAAGAAAGCAGCCGCCAAGAAGTAAGGCTATTGCAAAACTTCGGCTCCAGGTTGTTAAGTCGGCAAATTGACCGCAAATTGGTCATAGTTAAATTGCCTTGAGACCTGTAAAATCCCTCACCATCTGGTGGGGGATTTTTGTTTTCAGGGTCCCTTTTTGACATTTTCAGTCCGGCACGTTCAGGCCGGCATTCCCAAGCCTCTCCCAAGGCAGGTTTTACGGCATTGACACTATGGCTTCCATTCTGGCGATTGAGACCTCCACACCGGCATGTTCGGTGGCGCTGAGTGTGGATGGAGCGCGGTTTTCACGCTATTCAGAGGAGCCCCGTTCACACACCAGACTGATTATGACCATGATCGATGAAGTACTGGCAGAGGCGGGTCTGAAGATCGCGGATTTGGATGCGCTGGCGGTCAGCATTGGGCCAGGCTCCTTTACCGGCCTGCGTATTGGCTTTGCCACAGTTCAGGGGCTGGCTTTTGGCGCCGATCTGCCGGTTATTCCGGTTTCCACATTAGAGGTGATGGCGCAAACCTATCAACGCAAGCATGCTTCAAATACCGATCTTGCAACCCTAAAGCAGTCAGCTGTGGTGATGGCGGTTCTTGATGCGCGTATGGGTGAATTTAATTGTGGTGCCTACCAGCTCAACAGCAGTGGTCAGTTTGAGGCTGTGACCAACGATCAACTACTCGGCCAAACTTCGGCGCTGGAAATGATCGACAATATGGCGCCGCAGGTTATTGTCGGTGATGTCGCCGCACTGCTAGACGATAAAGACAGTCAGCAATTGGCACATCAACAACTCTACCCTGATGCGATTGATCTGCTCGATATAGCACTGAGCACGCCGACGCGGCACAAGCCGGTTCCAGTAACCGCCGTTGAACTGGTCTATCTTCGTGGCACAGAGGCCTGGAAAAAACACACCAAATTAAGGGCAGGATAAACAGTGGATTTAATGCAATCTGTTTGGCTGGCGATTATTCAGGGGCTGTCTGAGTTTCTGCCTATATCCAGTTCTGCTCATCTGATTCTTCCCTCACAGGTGTTGGGCTGGCCGGACCAGGGGCTGGCCTTTGATGTGGCTGTGCATGTTGGCTCATTGATCGCCGTGATTATCTATTTTCGGCATGACATAGTTACCTTGACCCAGGCCTGGCTGGATAGCCTGTTTGTGCGTCGCCACAGCCGCGAGAGCCACCTTGCCTGGTTTATTATTTTGGCCACGCTGCCCGCCGGATTTGCCGGCCTGTTGTTGGCCGATTTTATTGAAGCCAATCTGCGCTCAATGGAAGTGATTGCCTTTACGACTATTTTCTTTGGTCTGTTATTGGCCTGGGCGGATTATCGCGGCAGGGCCGAACGCCAACTGGAACAGATGAACTGGCGCTCGGCGCTGTGGATAGGTATTGCACAGGTGCTGTCGCTGATACCCGGCACTTCGAGATCAGGGATTACCATTACCGCGGCACTGGCGCTTGGTTTCGATCGCGAAACCGCGGCACGGTTTTCATTTTTGATGGCAATTCCGATTATTGTTTTAAGTGGTGGTTACGAAGGGTTGGAATTGCTCGGCTCGGAGTCGGTTGACTGGGCCCTGATCGCAATTGGTACATCACTCTCGGCGATTACCGCCTATCTGTGCATTGCCCTGTTTCTGAAAGTGATTCAACGCATTGGCATGATGCCCTTTGTAATCTACAGGTTGCTTTTGGGTGGTGTGCTGATTCTGATCATTTCCGGTCAGTCGGCCTAGGGTTTTAAAGAGAGCAAAAACAGATGAAAAAACATGTCGCATTTTTGGGTCTCGGGGTGATGGGTTACCCCATGGCGGGCTGGTTGAGCCGGGGAGATTATTCAGTGGTTGTCTACAACCGCACCGGTTCCGTAAGCCAGCGCTGGCTTACCGAGTATCAGGGTCAAACCGCTGCGACAGCAGCAGAGGCTGTTGCCGATGCGGAAATTGTGTTCACCTGCCTTGGCAATGATGACGATGTGCGCGCGGTGGTCGCAGGGAAAAATGGTGTATTGGCGGCAATGCGGCCCGGTGCAATTCTGGTTGATCACACCACAACCTCCGCGGGGCTGGCGCGCGAACTGGCCGGGCTGTCCGAGGCGAGGTCTGTCGGTTTTGTCGATGCGCCGGTCTCCGGTGGTCAGCAGGGCGCCGAGAACGGCCAGTTAACCGTGATGTGTGGCGGCGGTCAGCAGCACTTTGATGCGGTCAAGGTGGTGATTGAACGCTATGCAAAATCCATTCAGTTGATGGGCGATGTCGGCAGTGGCCAACTGTGTAAAATGGTCAACCAGATCTGCATCGCCGGTCTTGTGCAGGGGCTTGCCGAAGGACTCAATTTTGCCAAGCGCGCGGGTCTGGATGCGCAGCAAGTGGTTGAAGTGATTTCAAAGGGCGCGGCGCAGTCGTGGCAGATGGAAAACCGCTACAAGACCATGCTCGCCAATGAGTACAATCATGGCTTTGCCGTGCAGTGGATGCGCAAGGATCTGGCCTTTGCCCTGGAAGAGGGTCGCGCAAATGGCAGTGAGTTGCCGGTGACCGAGCTGGTCGACCAGTTTTACCAACAGGTGCAGGAGATGGGAGGCAACCGTTGGGATACCTCAAGCTTGCTGGCCAGGCTGGAAAAGAGTGATAACTGATTGCAATGCCTGTTGCCAAAGGCACACAGGTAAATAAAAAATATTTGGGATTATAAAAAATGAATATGGCTGATAATCAAGTCGACCTGTTTAACCAGCAACTGGCAGAGTTTATCGATGGGTCGCCAACGCCTTTTCACGCCGTGGCCAATATCGCCGGCTTGCTGCGTGAGGCCGGTTTTCATCCGCTCAGTGAAGCGGATGATTGGACGCTGGAAAAGGGCGAAAGATATTTTGTCACCCGCAATGGCTCTTCGATTATTGCTTTTGTCGCCGGTACGGAAAATATGCTTGAGACTGGCATACGTTTGACCGGAGCTCACACCGATAGCCCCTGCCTGATGGTTAAACCACAACCGGAGATGCTCAGCAAAAACTATTTTCAGCTCGGTGTTGAGGTCTATGGCGGAGCCCTGCTAAACCCTTGGTTTGATCGCGATCTGTCACTGGCCGGACGTCTGGTTTATAGCGACGCCAGCGGTCAGTTAAAACAAAAGCTGGTCAACTTCGACGAAGCCATCGCCATCATCCCCAGCCTGGCAATTCACCTCGATCGCGAGGCCAATAAAGATCGCTCGATCAATGCCCAGACCGATATACCCCCAATCCTGATGCAGGCCGACAATAAAGCGAATTTTCGTGAGCTGTTGGCCGCACGCTTTTTAGCTGGGGGCGAGCAGGTGATGGATTATGAACTCTGTTTCTATGATGTTCAGGGCGCGGCTACTATCGG
>JALRJD010000205.1 GCA_023255165.1 Porticoccaceae bacterium
CTATCGTCAGCTTTACGCGCTGGGTTATGACGCCTTTCTGCTGCACGCCCTGCTCGACCAGCTTGACAGCCCGCGGGCGGTGCCTGTATTTGGTGCCACCGGTCTGTTGACACTTTCCAATGGCGTAATAAAACGTAAAGAAAAATGGGCGCAATTTGAAAATGGCCGGGTGGTGCCAGCGCGACCTTAATCGGCAGTTGGATAGACAGCCTGGCGAATCAAGCACAGCAACTTGCAAAGGACTTATGGCGAACAGGATGTTTACAGCTAGGGATAAATCGCAAAAGGGTTTAAGTGGCAGCGCCGCCGAGCAGATGGCTCTGGAGTTTCTGCAGGCCCGCGGATTGACCTTAAGCGCGAGAAATTTTCGCACCCGCAGGGGCGAAATTGACCTGATTATGCTGGATAATAAGGTTCTGGTTTTTGTTGAAGTGCGCTTTCGCCGCAGCGCAATTTTTGGCTCCGCGGAGGAGTCGATCACCGCGCAAAAGTGCCAGCGTTTGATGGCCGCGGCCGAGGCCTATATGCAGCGTTACAAGCTCACGGAAAAGGTTCGCGCGCGCTTCGATGCAATTGCCATCAGCCCTGAGGGGCAGCGCAAAAACAGCAGCCAGTCGATAGATGGCTACTGTGTTAACTGGATACAAAATATTTTGCAGTAACGGCTATTTTTGAATGGGGAACAGGGTCATTGGACGCAGTGGATCAAAAGGTTTTTAACCAGTTTCAAACAATGATTGAGGCAACCATGGCCACCGGTGAAAACTGTGCCGGCCCAATTGCCAGCGCCGCCGAAAAAGTCGCCTCGGCACTGTTGGCCGGCAATAAAATTTTCACCTGTGGCGAGAAGTCCAGCGCGCTGGTTGCGCAGTTGCTCACCAACTACCTGTCGCTGGGTTACGATATCGACCGCCCCGGATTTCCATCCCTCAACCTCAATCAGATTGCCCAGCACAGCGGTCACGCTGAACCCTATAACCATGCGCTCAACACCCATGCCGAGAGCGGCGATATTCTGGTGTTGGCCAGCGCCGGCAATAGCAATCCACTGCTACTCGGTGCGCTCAACACCGCGGTCGGTCGCGGCATGTCTATTGTGCTGTTGTCAGCGGAAAATGATGACTCTTTGATTAATGCCGTGAGTTACAATGACGTGCATATTAACCTTGGCGGATGGTCGTCGGCGCTGACGACGCAGTCCCAGTTACAAATTGTGCAGTGCCTCTGCGCCCTGATCGACAATCATATTTTCGGAGGAGAATAAATGTGTAAATCAATCGCCACTTTATCCATGGTCTTTTTTCTCGCCAGCTGCACCTCGGTGGTGGA
The DNA here is from genome assembly GCA_023255165.1 of Porticoccaceae bacterium. Classification (GTDB taxonomy): domain Bacteria; phylum Pseudomonadota; class Gammaproteobacteria; order Pseudomonadales; family Porticoccaceae; genus HTCC2207. The sequence continues at coordinate 1,330 of JALRJD010000205.1, forward strand.
AAGCGTTGTTCGCGAGCCGATTACACCAGACCCAACCTCTTCTTCTGTCGGCTCCAATATCAATGATTTGAAAATGGACACCTTTATTGGCGTCAATATCAAAAAAGCCGATCCGGCCTTAAAAAAATCTCATATCAATGTGCATGTTTACGATGCCATTGTGCTACTGACCGGCGAAGTGCCGACTCAGGAAATGAAAGTGCTTGCCGGTGACACGGCGCGAGCCTACACCGGCGTGCGCCAGGTGCACAATGAACTGCAGGTGCGGGGCAACTCGTCGATAGTGGCTCGCACCAATGACTCACTGATCAGTGCCCAGGTGGCAACCAAGATGACCTTTGATGCCGAAGTGAAGTCCTCCAGTATCGATGTAACAACTGAGGACGGTGTGGTTTTCCTGATGGGTAAAGTTCGCCGCATCGATGGCGATAAGGCCGCGGCCATCGCCAGCAGTACCAGCGGTGTGCGCAGTGTGGTTAAGGTTTTCGAATACGTCGACTAGCTCGCCACGCGGAATCCAGTCGCAAAGAAGGGCTTATCAGCCATAGCTGGTAAGCCCTTTTCTGAATCTAGACTAATTCAATCGCCATAGCGGTGGCTTCGCCGCCACCGATACAGAGACTGGCGATACCTTTCTTGCCACCGTGTTGCTGTAATGCGTGGATCAGTGTTACCAATATGCGTGCGCCACTGGCGCCAATCGGATGTCCCAGCGCACAGGCGCCACCGTGAACATTGAGCTTGTCATGAGGTATTTTTAGCTCATGCATGGCCGCCATCGCCACCACCGCAAAAGCTTCGTTGATTTCCCACAGATCAACATCATCGACCGTCCAGCCAACGCGCTGCAGGGTTTTGTTAATGGCTGACACCGGCGCCGTGGTAAACCACTCCGGCTCGTGGGCACTCTGGTCAAACCCGTGAACCAGGGCAATCGGCTGTAGACCTCGGGCCTCGGCCTCATCGGCCATCATCAAGGTTACCGCGGCCGCGCCATCAGAGATTGAGCTGGCATTGGCGGCGGTGACGGTGCCATTTTTTTCAAAGGCGGGTTTTAATTGGGGAATCTTTTCCGGCCTGGCATTGCCCGGCTGCTCGTCGGTGTCGACTACAACATCACCGCCACGGGCAGCGATGGTCACCGGCGCGATCTCCTGATTGAACCAACCGTTAGCAATCGCGGTGTTGGCGCGACGCAGGGATTCGATCGCGTACTCATCCTGCAGCTCGCGGGAGAAATTGTATTTACCGGCGCACATTTCAGCGAAGCAGCCCATTGCGACACCTTGATAGGCATCTTGCAGGCCATCGAATTGCATATGGTCGAGCATTTGCGCATGCCCAAAACGGTAACCCTGACGACCCTGGGGAATCAGGTAGGGGGCGCGACTCATACTCTCCATACCACCGGCGACAATGGCACTTGACTGACCCGCACGCAGAGCATTCGAGGCCATCATCACCGCTTTCATGGCTGAGCCACAGACTTTGTTGATGGTGGTGCAGGCGGTGTCCTGGGTGAGGCCAGCTGCCAGTGCCGCCTGACGCGCAGGGGCTTGACCCACCGCGGCAGTGAGCACACAGCCCATCAATACTTCATCAAACTGACTTGAATCCAGTGTCGACTTTTCCACGGCGGAGCGAATCGCCGCCGCGCCAAGCTCGGGTGAAGCCAATGCCGACAGTGAGCCCATCATGCCGCCCATGGGCGTGCGCGAAGCAGAGAGAATGGCGATTGGTTTGGACATAGAAATTACTCCGGTGGTCAATATTGAACAGTGGCTGGGTGATCCTTGCCGCTGATTAATGGTGAATGATGATTGGTTATCGATTTTGATAAGCGATGGACGATTACCGGCGCTCAAAGGTTACTTGATCACCCTCAACGACGGCCTGCCCTTCTTCGGCGCCCGATCGCCTGACGATGCGGGTGAAGCAGGCGAAGGTTTGTTTTTAACCGCTTTCGGCCCACTGGGCGGAGGTGGCGGCAGGTCGTCTGGCGACTCCTGCTCAAACACCATGCCCTGGCCATTTTCCTGACTGTAAATACCGATAACAGCGCCGATTGGCACCTGAATATCGATCGGCATACCGCCAAAGCGCGTGGAAAAGCAGAGCACCTCGAGGTCGAGGAGAAAGCTGGATACGGCCCGCGGCGCGATATTGAGCACAATCTGCCCTTCGGTCACATAGTCCTGGGGTACTTCAACACCAGGATAGTGCGCATCGATCACAACATAGGGTGTGCAATCGTTGTCCACTATCCAGTCGAAGAAGGCTCGCAGCAGATAGGGTCGATTGGACCGCATTTTCATGTTACTGGCGAATCTCAAGCTCGAGATCGGTCAGGCTTTCCTGGAACGAAGGTCGTTCAAACAGGCGCTCCATATAGTCATGCAGCGGTTTTACCTGGCGATTCATGGGCAGCTTGATATCCAGCTGCGGCAGACGCCAAAGGATCGGCGCCAGACAGCAGTCCACCAGAGTGAACTCTTCGCTCATAAAGTAAGGCATATCGGTGAAAATGCTGGCAATACTGATCAGAGAATCGCGGAATTCCTTGCGCGCATCTTCGGCTTTCTTGCTCTCCGGGCTGCGCAGAATTTGTGCGATCAATGTGCACCAGTCTTTTTCGATGCGGTGGATCCACAGTCGACTCTGGGCGCGGGCAACCGGGTAAACAGGCAACAGCGGCGGGTGCGGGAAGCGCTCGTCGAGATATTCCATCACCACCTGGGACTCATAGAGAGCCAGATCGCGATCCACCAAGGTCGGCAGAGTGCCATAGGGGTTGGCTTCGAGAATCTCTTCGGTGATGGCATTTGGTTCGATATCTTCGATATCGACGGTCACGCCTTTTTCGGCCAGTACAATGCGCACACGGTGGCTGTACTGGCATGTTGGGTCAGAAAACAATGTCATCGAGGATCGACGCACAACAACCTCTCAAATTTTAGTTGTAAAGCTTTGTCGCAATTAGAGTATTAATTACAAAGCTTAAAAATAGAGGGCAGCTATTAGCTGCCCCGAACAGGCAATCCATGCCTTTAGTAAATTTTTTTACCTATATACCGACGGTGTTTTAGTCGGGTTTAGTGGATGCCTTTCCAGTACTCACGGTTGAGCAACATCACAAAAACCAGCAGCAACAACAGGAATAACAATACCATGCGGCCGATATGCTTGCGCTCTTCCGCCATTGGCTCCGCCACATAGGTCAAAAAGTTGACCAGATCGTACATTGCTGCATCAAACTCTTCAGCGTTCATGCTGCCAGGCTGAGTGATATTAAAACGACCACAGGGATCGTCGAGAATATCTTCACCGGTCAGCACATCGCGTTTAATACCACCGTTGGCGGCCAGCACCGGGCCGGGGGCACATTCAGGCAGACCCTGCAGATCGAGCAGCGCGTGGGGCATGCCGACATCTTTAAAGACTTTGTTGTTGACGCCCAGCGGTCTGCTTGGATCAGCGTAAAAGTTACGCAGATAAGTGTAGACCCACTCTGATGAACGTGCGCGGGCAACCAACGTCAAATCCGGAGGCACAGCACCAAACCACTCTTTGGCACCCGCTTCAGGCATGGATATCTTCATCAGCTCGCCAATTTTCTGGCCAGTGAAAACCATGTTGTCGAGCATCATCTGGTTGGGGATGCCAATATCATTGGCAACCCGCTCCCAGCGTGAGTACTTGAAAGAGTGGCAACCCATGCAGTAGTTAACCGCCAACTTGGCGCCATTCTGCAATGAGGCGTGGTCGCGCAGATCGGCTTCAAAGCTGTCGCAGTCGATAGTGCCACACGACTTGGCTGATTCAGCACCCACAGCCTTAAGCGGCAATACTACCAGCAGAGCAACGACCAGCAGTGCACCCAGCGCTTTCCAGGTACCCATGCCACCATCCATCGTTATGCGGTCTGGCTCTGGCTTGGTGGTCTCGATGCGAGTCCAGAAATAGATGCCGATAAAGTAGGAGAAGTAGAGAACAGTACAAATCTGTGCCAGTGCGGTACGCGCGGCGGTCGGCGCCTTAACACCCAGGTAACCAAGGATAATAAAGCAGGCTGCAAAGACCAGAATCGCCACGCGACTAAAAGTACCTTTGTAGCGCATTGAGCGCACCGGGCTGCGATCCAGCCAGGGCAGCACAAACAGAATCGCGATTGCCGCAGCCATGGTGATAAAGCCACCCAGCTTATCGGGAACAGCACGCAGCATTGAATAGTACGGCGTGAAATACCAGACCGGCGCAATGTGCTCCGGGGTTTTCAGTGAGTTGGCAATCTCAAAGTTTGCGTGCTCAAGGAAGTAGCCGCCCATCTCAGGCATAAAGAACAGAATCGCACAGAAGACAAACAGGAAGACAACGATAGGCACCAGATCGTGAATCACGAAATAGGGGTAGAACGGAATGCCATCAATCGGATTGCCGTTTTCATCCTTGTACTTCTTGATGCTGACACCGTCCGGGTTGTTGGAACCCACATCGTGCAGGGCAATAATGTGCATCACCACCAGCGCAATCAAAATAATGGGCATGGCAACCACGTGCAGAGACATAAAGCGGTTGAGGGTAATACCGGAGATCAGGTAATCACCTCGAATCCACTGCACAACGTCTTCACCGACCACCGGGATGGCGCCAAACAGCGAGATAATAACCTGCGCGCCCCAGTAAGACATCTGTCCCCACGGCAGCACATAACCGAGGAATGCCTCAGCCATTAACGCCACGTAGATGGTCATGCCGAAGATCCACACCAGCTCACGCGGCGCCTTGTAGGAACCGTAGATCAGGCCGCGGAACATATGCATGTAGACCACGATAAAGAATGCCGAGGCACCGGTGGAGTGGGCATAGCGGATAATCCAGCCCATATCCACATCGCGCATAATATATTCAACCGAGGCAAAGGCCTGTTCAGCAGAGCCCTGGTAGCTCATCAGCAGCCAGATTCCAGTGACCAGCTGGATAACCAGAACCACCATCGACAGCACGCCGAAGTAGTACCACCAGTTAAAGTTTTTCGGCGCGTAGTACTCGGCCATATGCCGATTCCACTCGCGCTTGAGTGTTGGCATACGCGAATCAAACCACTTGGCAAAAGCAGCTGCTTTACTCATTACGCAATCTCCGCATCAATTCCAATAACAATAATGTCGTTCGACTCGAAATTATAAGGGGGTATTTCGAGGTTCGTTGGCGCTGGTACGCCGGCAAAAACTCGTCCCGAGAGATCGAATTTTGAACCGTGACAAGGACAGAAGAAGCCGCCCAACCATGAGTCGCCTCCGAGATCGGCGGCGCCGACATCAGGGCGGTACATTGGCGCGCAACCGAGATGAGTACAGAGGCCAACCAACACCAGAATTTCCTCGTGGCCAGTCTGGGTTCGAGCTGAACCATGCACATAGGCGGGCTGAGAAGCTGCTTCCGAGTCGGCATCTTTAAGAATACTGGTATCCATGGACGCAATCGCCGCCAGAGACTCTTCGCTGCGGCGAACGATATAGACCGGCTTGCCGCGCCACTCGACGACCATACGGGCGCCAGACTCAAGCTTGGCAATATTCACTTTAACCGGCGCACCAGCCGCTTTGGCTTTGGCGCTCGGTTGCCAGGATGAAACAAAAGGTACTGCCGCGCCCACTACACCCGCACCACCTACAACACAGGTGGCACCAGTCAGGAATCGGCGGCGACTATGGTTGACTCCGTCATTGGTCATGACGTTCCCCTTAAACAGCAAATTTGGAAGGTAAAACACGCGGATTCGCGTGCAATTAAAAAAGGCGCTGCATAGTAACGGAAAGGCTTTATTGACGCAACCAGAGGGTTGCGGGGAAACAGCTTAAATTATTGTTTTTCAAGGCAAAAAAAAGCCCGACTGGTGAGTCGGGCTTGTCGTTTCAAAGCGTGGATTAACGCTTCGAGAACTGCGGGCGCTTACGCGCTTTGTGCAGACCGACTTTCTTACGCTCAACCTGACGTGCATCACGGGTCAGGAACCCGGCTTTGCGCAGGGGTGAACGCAGGTTTTCATCGTACTGGAGCAGCGCACGGGCGATGCCGTGACGGATTGCACCGGCCTGACCGAAGTTACCACCGCCGTTAACGGTGATCTTCATATCAAACTTATCGACCAAATCGACAACTTCAAAGGCCTGACGAACAATCATTCGCGCTACTTCACGACCGAAGTAGGCATCGATTGAACGATCGTTAATGGAAATTGCACCGCTTCCAGGAGTCAGGAAAACACGTGCCGCTGACGTCTTGCGACGACCAGTACCGTAAAATTGAGTTTCTGCCATGATGATCGCTATCCGTTACAGTTCTAAAACTTGAGGCTGTTGCGCAGTATGAGGATGCTCAGTACCGGCGTACACCTTAAGCTTTCTAAACATTTCCCGGCCGAGTGGACCGCGGGGCAACATGCCTTTAACAGCAGACTGAATAACACGCTCAGGCGCTTTATCAATCAACTTGTCAAAAGTGATGTCCTTGATTCCACCCGGATAACCGGTGTGAGAGTAATAGGTTTTCTGGGTGGCTTTGTTACCAGTCACGCCAATTTTTTCGGCATTGACCACAACGATGTAGTCGCCGGTATCAACGTGAGGAGTGTATTCCGGCTTGTGTTTGCCACGCAGACGCGTTGCAACTTCCACGGCCAGACGACCAAGAGTTTTGCCCTCGGCGTCTACGATATACCAGTCACGTTGAACTGATTCTGATTTAGCACTATATGTTTTCATCTTATCCTGCCTGGCTTTGGGGGATCCCAAAAAAGGGTGCGAATTGTAATGAGGGACTGCGCCCATTACAAGAGCCTATTTGAGCAAATTGAAAGTTTTTTATTGTGGTGTTTATCGCGGCATTTAAGGTGGCGTTCAAGGGCGGTGCGGGCGGGCCAGATATTCACGGCTCTGCATCTCCAGCAAGCGGCTCTCGGTGCGCTGAAATTCGAACCCTAAACGCCCGCCAGTATAGAGTTCATGCAGTGGCGCGGCGGCGGTTACCGCCAGTTTCACACTGCGATCATAGAACTCATCGACAAGGTTGATAAAGCGTCGCGCCGCGTCATTGTTGACCGGCGTAAACAGCGGCACATTGCCAATGATCACCGAATGGAACTCGCGAGCGACCTCGATATAGTCGTTCTGACTGCGCGGCCCCTCGCAGATTGCGGCAAATTCGAACCAGACGATATCCTCCGCCACCCTGCGCGCGGGGATCTTGCGACCCTCAATATCAAGATCCACATTCTGTTTTATCTCCGCCTCGAACGAGACCAGACTTTTAAAAGTCGCCGCAATAGCCTGCTCCGCCGCAACCCCCAGAGGCGAGTGATAGAGCTCGGCGTTTTCCAGTGCGCGCAGACGATAATCCCGCCCACCGTCGACATTGACCACCTTGCAGTGCTGGTTGAGCAGCGCAATCGCTGGCAGAAAGCGCTGCCGTTGCAGGCCGTCGCGATAGAGCAGATCAGGAACAATATTGGAGGTTGCCACCAGCGTGACACCGCGACTGAACAGCCCTTCCAGCAGGCGCGCGAGGATCATCGCATCAGTAATATCGCTGACAAAAAATTCATCAAAGCAGACCACCTGGGTCTCACTGGCGATCGAGTCGGCAACCAGCTCCAGTGGATTGGCCTGTCCTTTCATGCGCTCCAGATCCTGGTGCACACGGCGCATAAAGCGGTGAAAGTGGATGCGCATCTTGCGCTCAAAGGGCAGGCTCTCGTAAAAACTGTCCATCAAATAGGTTTTGCCGCGACCGACTCCACCCCAGAAATAGAGCCCTTTTTCAGGCGCCGACGAAGGCCGCGAAAACCACGCCCGCACGCCGCCCTGTTTGCGGTTATTGCGTTTAATCAGGCGATGATAGAGATCGTCGAGCTGATCGACCGCCTCGGCCTGAGCCCGATCGGCGACAAAGCCCTGACGAGCAAGATCATTTTGATAGCGCTGCTTTGGGGATAACATCGATTATGTTAGGATCGCTGAAGAAAGGCAGACTGTAACCAGCGCGACGGCGCAAGACAACTGAAAATAGTCGCCGGTAGCTAATTTGCAGGATTAACATTGCTAATGGCGCAGCCTTTAGCGACACTAATAAGCAAACAAGTATTAAGTGACCATTAAGATCAATAGCAACACTATTAAGCACGGGAGAACAGCTTGACGACACTGACCTCAATTCTTATCGCAGCGGCCTTCTTTTTGATCGGCGCGGCCGTGGGTCATCTTTTTTCAAGGAAGGTCGACAGCGGCGATAAATCCGTGCGCAGCCTCGAGCAGAAGCTGGCGCAGGCCGAACAGGAACTCAAACGCTACCAGCAGGAAGTCACCGAACACTTTGTCACCAGCTCACATCTGACCGCCAATATAGCCCAGAGCTATCGCCAGATTCACGAGCACCTGGCAGCCAGCGCCATGCGCCTGGCCAGTCCGGAAGTGGGCCGACAGATTTTAAAGGCCGGTGGCAGCGATTTTGGTCTGCTCGATTCCAATGGCAACCCGCTGATTGATCTCCAGGATATCGAAGTGCCGCGCGACTACGCGCCCAGTGTTCCCGGCGGCATTCTTAGCGAAGACTACGGTTTGGTGGAGGCAGAGCAGAGCGGCAGTGCGACAGGCAAAAAAACCAGCGTCAATGACAGCAGCGACGAGGATGACGACGAGGCCGATCCCACCCAGAGCGTCGCCTGAGCCGCAGACGATTCAGCAGCACGTTCAACAACAGGCAAGCAGGGAGCTTTGCGGTGACTGTAACAGGATTGCCCGAAATAGAACTGTCCGTAAAAGAACTGCCCGTAACAGCCAGATTTGCCAAGCTGGCCGAATGGGCCGGGGCAGGACTTTCCAGAGTGACCAACAGCCTGTTGCCCGGCAGCTGTAATTTTTGCCAGTCTCCTCTGCCGCTTTCTTCCAGCGCACTATGCGATCTCTGCATCGCCGAACTACCCCATATCACCACCCATTGTCGACGCTGCTCGGTGCCCTTGGTCAGCGCGGAGCTGTGTGGCAACTGCCAGAAGAAACCGCCCTCTTTTCGGCGCTGTATTTCAGCGTTTGGCTATCAAGCGCCAGTGAACAGTATTATTGTGCGACTGAAAACGGACCCCTATGTCGCCGAGATTAATCAACTCAGCGCACTGCTGGCGCGGCGCATCGCTGCGACCTACCACGAAGCACAGTTACCCTGCCCGCTAACGCTTATACCGCTGCCCCTGCACTGGCTGAAAATGACCCGCCGCAGTTTTAATCAGAGCGATATTATCGCCAGACTGGTGGCCAACCATCTTCATCGTCAGCACCGCATCAACGTCGAACTGCGCAGCGATATCTGTAAACGCATTGCACGTGGCCAAACGCAACATAAGCTCAGCGCCAAACAGCGTCGCGCCGCCATTGCAAATGCCTTTACCGCGGCGGCACCGACAACACTCGATTTGCAGGGCCTGTCTGTCGCCGTAATTGACGATGTGGTGACCACCGGCGCCACCGCCAACAGTGTTGCCACAGCACTACTGAAGGCGGGTGCCGCCAATGTGGATATCTGGAGTCTAGCAAGAACAAGCTGGAATAATTCTCCGCGGTGACTCAGAATGGCGGCCATGAACCGAACCGCCACCAATAACAATCTGGCGCAGCAACAAGGCAACTGCCCCGGCGCTGTGGACCCAAACAGCCTCTGGCCGCTGATTTACCACGAAGCTGAATCCGCCGCTAGCGATGAGCCGGTACTGGCGGATTTTTTCCGCGCCACCATTCTCAATCACAACAGTCTCGGCGAAGCCCTGAGTCTGCACCTGGCCAATAAACTGGCCAGCGATGAAGCGCCGGCTTCGATGCTGAGCACAATTATGGATCGCGCCTTTGCCAGCCCCGATATTATCTATGCCGTGGCCCGTGATATTGTCGCCACCGTCGAGCGCGACTCGGCATGCAATCAATACCTCACCCCGTTCCTCTACTTCAAGGGGTTTCTCGCACTGCAGGCCTACCGCGCCGCGCATCAGCTCTGGAATGAGGGGCGCAAATCTCTGGCACTGCTGCTGCAATACCGCATCTCGCTGACCTTCGCTGTGGATATCCATCCCGCCGCGCGGATTGGCAGCGGCCTGCTAATCGACCATGCCACCGGTCTGGTCATTGGTGAAACCGCAGTGGTTGATGACTGTGTGTCGATTATGCAATCGGTGACTCTGGGCGGTACCGGCAAGGTTTCCGGGGATCGCCATCCAAAAATTCGCAAAGGGGTATTGATTGGCCCGGGGGCAAAAATACTGGGCAATATCGAAGTGGGTGAAGGCGCGATGGTCGCAGCATCCAGTGTGGTGTTAAAACCGGTTCCACCCCATGCGGTGGTCGCCGGAGTACCGGCTTCGGTGGTTGGCGATGCCCGCAGCGACGAGCCTTCAACAGCGATGGATCACTACTTTAACTGCGATTAACAGCGGCTCCAGCTAAACGGCATCACCTGGTCAAGGGCATCGACCCCGACCATCTGCATCAATAATCGATCGACTCCCAGCGCCACGCCAGCGCATTCAGGCAGCCCGGCCTGAATGGCGGCGAGCAGGCGACTGTCCGCGGCAACCTTGGCTTTACCGGATTCCAGTCGCAGACGTTGATCTTCAGCGAAGCGTGCCGCCTGTTCCGCGGCATCCGTCAGTTCACAATAACCATTGGCCAGCTCAACACGATTTAAAAATGCCTCAAAACGTCGGCTAACCTTGCGCCCCTGACCATCCTCCGCGCATTTGGCCAGCGCCGCCTGACAGGCCGGGTAGTCGTAGACCAGCACCAACCCTGCATCCAGTTTCGGTTCAACCGCAACACTAAACAACAGATCAAGGCAGTTGGCGCGGCTCTCATCAGCCCAGGCCGGCGAGCCCATTTCAACCGCCAGACGCTGCAAGGTGGTCAGCTCGGCAAGATGCGGATCAAGCTGCAGATGCTGGTAAAACACCTCTGCATAGGTGACCCGGCGAACAGCAATATCCGGCAGCAGCGTGGCGATCAGATCGGCCACTTCGCCCATCAATTGGTGTTCATCCCAACCGCAGCGGTACCACTCCAGCAAGGTAAATTCGGGGTTGTGACGGCTGCCGCTCTCGCCATCGCGAAAGGCTTTGCCGAGACTGTAGATATCGCCACTGCCCGCGGCTAGCAGGCGTTTCATAAAGTATTCGGGGGAGGTCTGCAGATAACCCGCAGCCATCGGGCTGCGGATCTGGATGCTCTCAATATTGTGGTCGGTCACCGTTGCCGAAGCCAGCACCGGAACATCGACTTCCAGCACCTGACGCTGCTGAAAAAACTCTCGCAGTTCGGCAAAAACCCGGCTGCGCTGACGCAGGATGGGCAGGCTTGTGCCGGGCTGCCATTGAGATGTCATGGGCGGTCTACTCGAAAGGAGGCGACTTATTTGGCGCTGACGCGACCCTGATATTCACCAGTGCGGGTATCAACTCGAATCACTTCACCCTGGTCGAGGAACAGTGGCACTTTAACCACAGCGCCAGTGACCAGCTTGGCCGGCTTGCTGCCACCCTGAGCGGTATCGCCGCGCAAACCGGGATCGGTTTCAATAATTTCCAGTTCAACGTGGTTGGGGGGAGTGACTGACAGCGGAACACCGTTGTAGAGGGTGACCACACACATATCCTGCTCGCTCAACCAGATCAATGCATCGCCAACCGCTTTTTCGCTGGCCTGGTGCTGCTCAAAACTCTCCGGCTCCATAAAGTACCAGAAGTCACCGTCGCTATAGAGGTACTGCATATCTGTATCGACCACATCAGCGGCTTCCAGAGAATCGCCTGACTTAAAGGTCTTTTCCAATACCCGGGCGGTCTTAAGGTTGCGCAACTTAACCCGGTTAAAGGCCTGGCCTTTACCTGGTTTTACAAATTCGTTTTCAATAATGGAACAGGGATCGCCGTCGAGCATTACCTTCATGCCTGAACGAAAATCATTGGTGGAGTAACTAGCCATGGTGATGTTGTCTCGATTGTCTAAAAGGCCGATATGATACCCGAACTTCCGCTTGATTCGAGCAGTTTGTGATGCGCGCGTGGAAAATATTGCCGACTTCAAATCAGTTCACAATTGAATCATCAGACTGCCCGGGAAACTTGACTACACTTAAAGGCAGATCCAAACCGGTGAGCGGGTAACCGCTCAAGCTTTGCCAGCAACTTAAAAATGATTTTTGACAGCTGGGTTTTACCGGCTATTTTCTGTTAACAACCGATTTTTTATCCGCTCATTTTTCCATCAGGCGCACTGTGACCAACCTATGACCAACGCCCCAAACAATAATATTGCCGCGCTGCTTGGCATCCTCAAACCCGAGATCGCCGAGCCGTTGTCAGATGCCAACAGCAGCCCGATTATCGATAAACAGTCAGCGCAGCAGTGGCTGGAAGGCCTGTCGACCACCGACTACACCGACAATGCTGTGCAGCTCTACCGCGTGCTGCCGGCAATTGTAAAATACGCTTGCGCGGCAGAAACCAAACTGGAGATTCTCGACAGCCTGGCGCCAGTGGTTATCAAAGCGACCGAATATCTGCTGCAAAATCAGCTCAATCAGAAGACCGCCAAGGCCATCTCCCTCGGCCATGCCCTGATCAGACAGCTACTCGAAGGCTACAAACTGGTTGTCTTTCAACTGGGCCAAAGCCTGCCCAGAGAACCGGGACCCGAGAGTCAAAAATCGGTTTTGACCATCGCCGGCGGTCTCCTCAACAGCTGCCATCTGCTGGCCAGAATTCAACTCAACAGCCTTATCCACTACCTGCAGCAACCGAGCTATTTCTGGCGCGATTTGCACACCATCTACCTGCTCGCCGAACAGCTCGGGGTAGTCAACAAAGAGCTGCCCAACAACCTTGGCATCAGCATTTCGGTAAAAAAGCTCTATGTCAAAATATTGCTTTTCAGCACCGCCAGACCACACCATTTTTCCAACTATGAGTTGCGCTTTGTCTACACCGAACTGGAGTTCTGGGCGTCCTTTGCGGAGCTGCGCAGAGACGGCGAAAAAGGCCTCTTTTCCATCGACCCTTCAACCGATCAAGGCGCTGTCTACAGCAACAAGGACAACTGCAGGCCGGGCAATCTGATCCTCGACACCTCTCAGCTGGTGTCGTTTCTGCAGCAAATTATCAGTCAAAATTCGGACACGCTTTTTTCCGATCGCGTCTCCCGGCGGGTGATCAAGGACCTGATCCGGCAATGGAGTCAGAAACTGACACGCCGCGAAACCCATATCAAAGATCAGGCACAAGTGTTTCTGACTCAGGGCTTTGCCGCCACCTTGTGTATGCTGTCGAAAACCGACAGTTTTGAAAATTTTCTCGCCCTGTGCGGACAACAGCCGCCGCTCAAAGAGTATCAGGGCAATGGCATCAAGCGGGCCGATGATGTCTGGGGACCCATCGCTACAAGCGTCGACAGACACCCGGGGGAACCGGTTATCTTTATTCCGACAAAGAGCCGCGGGCCAAAGCACAAGGTGGTTCAGGCGCTGCGCTCCAATGTCAGCCTGAATGGCGCCTGCATTGAGCTGAGCGATAAAAATACCCAGTTGCAACCGGGCGAACTGGTCGCTGTGCGAACCCGGGAATCGAATAAATGGATGGCCGGCATTGTGCGCTGGAAACATATCTCTCCCTCGCTTTACACAATGTGCGGGGTGCAGTTTCCCGCTCGCTACTGTGCACCCGCGGCGATTCGCATCACCTTGCGCGGCGCCAATGCCGGCTATCAGTTTATGCAGGCCATTCTGCTGTCGCCAAAACGGGATCTCAGCGAGGGGGTCACATTACTCTGCCCGCCACTGCGCTACACTAAAAACAGGATTTTGGTGATAACACCTCTGCAGCAGACCGAAGCCATATTGGAAGAAGAACTTGAGACAACGGAACATCTTTCACATTTTAAAATATCGTTTTGTTAAATCTATTGAACTGGCCAAAGCCCCAAGGATGAGTAAAGCCCATGTACTCCGATGAACCACTGCATATTTTAATCGTCGAAAAATCCAATGATGAAGCCAATCGCTTTATCAGCATTTTGCGCAGCGCCGACCTGGTTATCGACGCCAAGCTGGCGAGCAGTGAAGAACAGCTGCAAAAGTACATTTCGATGCGCAACTGGGATCTGCTGATTGCCGCCCAGAACTTTAAAAAGGTTCCTGCGCAAAATATTTTCCAACGCATCCGCCGTGCCGAAAGAGACCTGCCGGTTATTTTGATCAGCCACAAATACGACCCCAAACTACTGATTGAAGGGATGCGGCTTGGTGCTGTGGATGTTGTTGTAGAAGATCAGGACCAACATCTGATCAAAGTGGTTCAACGATCGCTACAAAATGTGTATGAGCGCCGTCAGTCCCGGGAGTGGGAGCGCAAACTGTCACTGGCGGAAAAGCGCGCCCAGCATCTTATGAATATCTCCCGCTTCCCTATCGCGATCATCAAAGAGGGAGTCTACGTTTACGCTAATGATGCCTGCGCTAATATCTTTGGTTTCGCCACACCAGACGAGATGCTGTGCCTGCCGATTATCGACAATATTGCCCACGATGATCGGGAAAAACTGAAAACCTATATGGTGCCATTGCACAGCGCCGAAGAGATAAAACCCTTTGAAGAGAGGGTGAAAATTGTCGATATCAATGATATCGAGAGCGATGCATTTCTGGAGATACACCAGATCCAACACGACGGAGAACCAGCGCTGCAGTTTACGATAAACAAAGACAAACTGATGGATGTGGCAAGCGCCCAGCCGGGCAGCGAAATCGCCGCTGAATACAGTGCCATACAGCCGCATCTGGTCTACGAGCTGATCAGTCGCGGCATTGGCCGCTCGGTGCAGAGTGGTCAGGATTGCATGCTGCTCAATATACAGGTCGATCAATTCAATCAGCTGAAGGAGGATCTGGGTATTGCCAAGGCAGAGAAGCTGGCTCATTCACTGGTGATGTTTATCGTCAAACTGTTTGAGCAAAATTTTGACTGCGGCAGAATCTCGGAAAACTGTTTTGTGATCGTGCTCAACGACAGCACTGAGCAAAAAACCACCGAGCTGGCCAGCAAGATCGCCCAGCAAATCAGCCAACAGGTGTTCGATATAGGCGATGAAACATTTTCTCTGACCGCCTCTATCGGTATCACATTGCTCAACGAAAATGTCTCCTCCGTGGAACGCGCCCTTGAGCGCAGTGAAGAGGCGATTGCACAACTGCGTGGCGATACTGAGCTGGGTAATGGCGCCAAATTTTATATCCCGGACATTCACTCCGATGAAATTTCAAAATCCGAAGCGGTGGTGATCACAGCCAAAAGCCTGCTCGCCAGAAATGCCTTTTTAATTCGCTATCAGCCCATAGTCGGCCTGATTGATAGCGACAGCGGCAAGGAATATTACGAAGTGATACTCGGCATCAATAAAGAGATTCCGTCGAGCGAAATACCGGAAGACTTTATCACCAATCTGTTTAAATCAGAGATTGCCGCAGAAGTTGACCGATGGGTAATTGGGCAGGCGCTAGCGTCTCTTGCGGACAAACTGAAAACCCATCCGGAGACACAGTTATTTATTAATATCAGCGCACAATCTTTTACTGACAGCGAATTTTTACCCTGGCTGAAAAAAGCTCTGGACGACACCAAGCTTCCCGACAATGTGTTGATTTTCCAATTCCGCGAAAACGATGCGGTGCGCTATTTGAATCAGGCCGCGGAACTGTGCAAGCAGATGAAAAAATTTAATGGGCAGTTGTGTATCAGCAACTTTGGCTTGGCCATCAATCCACTTAAAACCCTGGAGCGAGTCAAGGCCGATTTCGTCAAGATAGACCGCCTGATTGTCGAGAAGCTGGCGGAGGGCGATGAGGGTAAAAAAGAGTTTCAAACCATTATGGGTGGCATGACCGGCACCGGCATCGACGTGATTGTGCCCTTTGTTGAGAAGGCGACCATTATCCCCACGCTCTGGCAGCAGGGCGTGCAGTATATTCAGGGCCACTATATCAGCGAACCCTCGTTTACCATGGACTATGATTTTTCGACCGAGACCTAATGAACGATCATTAAACAAACAGGCTTAATCCAGCACCAGCGTATCTTTATCGCTGTAACCGAGCAGATAGAGAATGCCGTCCAGCCCTAGATTGGAAATTGACTGCTTTGCCGATGCTACCACCAGTGGCTTGGCGCGAAAGGCAATACCGAGACCTGCGATACTGAGCATCGGCAGATCGTTGGCACCATCACCCACGGCAATCACCTGCTGCAGATTCAATCCTTCGCGCTCGGCGATCTCGCGCAGTAATTCGGCCTTGCGCTGACCGTCGATAATCTCACCTTTCACCAGGCCGGTAACCGCGCCATTCTCAATATCCAGCTGGTTGGCGTAGACATAATCAACGCCCAAACGGCGCTGCAAATACTCGCCAAAAAAGGTAAATCCACCGGAGACAATTGCGGTTTTGTACCCGAGTTTTTTCAATGTCGAAATAAGATGCTCGGCGCCTTCATTGAGCCTCAGACGCTCGGCAACCGACTGCAAGACAGCGGCATCCAGCCCCTTGAGCAACGCCATGCGCTGGGTAAAGCTCTGCTTGAAGTCGAGCTCGCCCTGCATCGCCGCTTCGGTAATTGCCGCAACCTGTTCGCCGACGCCGGCCTCATGGGCCAACTCGTCGATGACCTCGGCATCAATCAGCGTCGAGTCCATATCAAACACCACCAGACGGCGATTGCGACGGAAAATATTATCCTGCTGATACGCGATATCAATATCATACTCGCTGGCCAGCTCTAGCAGCGCACTCTTGAATTGCACCGCATCTTTCGGTTCACCGCGCACCGAAAACTCGACGCAAGCACGCCCCAGCTGTTCCGTTTCATTGAGCTTAATACGTCCGGAGAGACGCACAATTTTGTCGATATTAAGCCCATATTCGCTGGTTACCGTGGCCACTGCGGCGAGGTGATCGGCCTCAATTTTGCGCGCCAGCAAGGTCACGATATAACGCGCCTTGCCCTGCTGTTCAACCCAGTGCTGATAGCCCTGATCGCTGATTGGCGAAAATATCACCTGCATGCCAAGCGGAGTCAGGCTGCTTTTAACTGCCTCCATCAATGCATCGGATTGCTCGCTGCTCGGCACCGAGGCGAGAATGCCAAGGTTTAGCTGATCGTGGATAACCGCCTGGCCAATGTCGAGCACGGTTACCGCAAAGCTCGAAAGCACATCTGTCACTGCACGGGTTACCCCCGGCTTGTCTTGCCCTGATACGTTTATCAGTAATATGTCTTTCACAGAGTCTGGCCATGGTTATTTTCAGGACGCTATTATATAAAAGCCGGGGGAATAGGATAGAATGCGCGGCAAATAAATTTCAATCCGATACTGTTCAAGGATCTGGGGATGCATCGCCAATATTCCATGGCTAAAAAACTGCCCGCGATGGTAGTTGCCCTGTGTCTGATTTTCGGCCTTCTCAGTTGGGCCTTGCTCTCCAGCCATGCCTCGGATGTCAGCCAAAAAACCCTGCGGGAAAAAGGCGACCTGACCATCAGCCAGCTGGTCGAGTTAATACGCGGTCCACTGTTTACCGGTGACACCATCAGCATTCAGGTGGCGCTGCAAAAAGTGACCGAAGACCCGATTATTCTCAGCGCCAGCGTCTACGATATCGGCGGCCAGTTGGTCGCGCAGAGTAAAAAGAGTTTCCCTGATACAGCCGTGGCCACCAACTTTAGCCGCGAGATCGCTCTGCAGGACACCCAGGCCGGCAGAGTGCTGATCAGTGTCGACAGCCAACCGATCAGGCAGCGTTTTAATCAGGTGGTCATCAACTGGCTATTGCTCTGGGGATTGTTTACCCTGCTCAGCGGCTATGGTTGCTACCATTACGCTGATCAACTGAGTCGACGTTTGCGACAGCTTACCAATCGACTGCCTGGCGGCTCGGATACTCTCGGCGATGAGGTGGCGGCACTGGAGCTGCGCCTGCAACCGCTGCTGTCGAAAGGCAGTGACGAATCACTATCGGACAATGATTACTACTGCTCGCTGATTACGGCGACGATCAAGAACCGTCAGCGCCTTGAGAGCCAGCTCAACCGGCAAAATCTCACCCAACTTTTTGAAAAAATTGATTACTGCACATTGCGTACATTGGAACTCTACGGCGGTCAGCGTATTGAGGGCGGCAACGGCAGCATTAATTTTTATATTCGCTCGACGCAACTGTCGAAACAGCATCTGCTGATCTGCCTGATGGCGGTCTACTCTCTGCAGCAGCTGCTGGAGCGGCTCTCGGTAGAGCTCGGCATCGATCTGGAAATAGGCTGGGCGCTGTGCAGTGACAGTCTGCCCTCAGCGCCATTGTTTCGTCACCATGAAGGGCTCGATAAACTGAAAAGCGCCACCGGCGGTCTGGCCGCAGACCTTGAACCAGGGGTTGTCGCGATCCAGTCGAGAGAGTTTGATATTGAACAGCTGTCGTCCATTGCCCGCTTTCTGCCTTTCCGCGATCACTGTTTTATATTGCAGGGTTTTCCCGAGGGGCGCCAACTGCTGCTTGAAAAGCAGATTCAGCATCTGGTGGCTATTTGCCTTTAGGCTTATCAATCACTACTGCAGAGCAAGCTTTGAGATATCCGGATTAACCGCTTTCACTGTCGGCAACTCGGCCTGTTTGAGAATATCGCTGCCAATTGGCTCCACGGTCAGATGATTCAGATCCGGTAGCGGTACAAACTGCTGATCAGTGCGATCAGCCGCATCCAACACATCGGCACCCAGGGGCGCGACTGAA
>JALRJD010000265.1 GCA_023255165.1 Porticoccaceae bacterium
GTTATTGTTGTTAAAGGTACTGTTCCAACTGATTGCGGTAAGAGCATCGGCAGCGGCCATCTCCGGCAGTTCCAGCGCCGGGAAGCTTTTGCCCAGCTTATTGATCAGCTGCTTGAGATTAAACTGGTTGCTGCGCAAGCCGCCCTGAGCCGTGGCGAAGTTATTCTCGGCATTAAATTGCCCACTGACTCTAAGCTGATCCACCGAAATATCCAGATCGTTGACAGCCAGCTTTTTAATCTCGGGTTGTGGCGAATTGAGATCAAGATTTAATGCAATGTTGGCTTCAATAGCCACGGCAATACCGGACAACACCTCAGCCGTGGCGCGCAGTGGGAAAGATTGCCCGGCAAGCGAGAAGTTTTTTACTGCGGCATTGACCCGTTTGAGCAGCAGTGGCGGGGTGTTGGGCGCCAACTCAGCGAGCTGAATAGTACCGTCGCTGATTTCAACCGAGCCCACCGGCAAACGCTTGGCGGAGAAATCGAGATTGAGCAGTTCACTCCAGTTAACCGACAGGCCCAACTCGCCGATTTTGCCTGAAGCCAATGGGCTGTAGGCAAACTCAACCTGTTTGGCGACAACCCCGATGCGCGGCAAAAACTGCCAGCTCAAATCACCGTCCAGCGACAGCTCAAGCCCCTGACTGGCGGCGGCGGATTTGATTTCCGGTTTAAAGTCATTGGGGTCGACCACCACCGACAGATAGACGACCAACAGGGCAAACAGTGTCAGCGCTGATAAAACCAGTGTCAGTAATGGTTTGAATACTTTTTTCAAAATAACCCCTTATGCTTGATCAGAAGCGGTATCTTACTCCAACGGTCAAATTGCGTCCCGCCTCCGGGGCAACATTGCGCAAAAACGACGTAGCATTGCGAATGGTGCGGTCAGTCAGATTTTGGCCTTTAAAAAACATCGACCAATTGTCCAGTTGATACGAGAGCGAGGCATCCAGCCTGCTGTAGCCGGCGGTTGTGCTCTGGTTCAATCCGGCTCGAGTCTGGGCGGCAGCGCCAGTCAGACTGATTGACCCGCGCCAGTTGTCGTTCTCATAGATCCAGCTGGCGCGCACGGTTGCCGGTGGTAGACGAGGAATATCGCGATTGCTGCCATTGTTAAAGCGGCCGCGCACCAGATCGCCCTGCAACTCAACACTTTGAGTGTCGGACAGCATCCAGCTGGTTTCAAGTTCAACACCACTAAAGCTGGCATCGCGCTGCTGATAGTCAAAACAATTAACCGCGGCATCCAGCTGCTCGGCGCTATTCTCAAAATCGGCAATATCAGCCGAGCACGCGTCAAGTCCTGTCAGACCAGCCTGTTCAAGGCTCGGACTAAAACCAAGGCCGCTATCTTGCAGATAGATAAAGCGACTGAATTGATTGTGGTAAGCGCTGAGTCGCGCACTCCAGCGGCTGTCGGCGCCGCCTTCGTAAACCCAGGTGACCTCGAGATTATTGGCCGACTCTTTTTGCAGCTCGCTGTTGCCGACCTCGTAGCTGTCCGTGGCAACATGCACGCCGTGGCTCAGCAACTCCTCGGCCGCCGGTGCCCGCTCACTGTGGGAAACAACCAGACTCAGGCGTTGGGTATCTGCAAGTGGAACAATCCAACTGCCGCCCAGATTAATGGTTTGATGTTTTATTGGCTTGGCGGCGACTATATCGATCACTGTCACTTCTTGCTGGTCATAACGCGCACCCAGCTCAAGATTGCCCAGCGGCAATGCGGTCTCTTCCAGCCAGTAAAACCCCTGGCGTTGAGTTTCCGAAGGCGGCAGATAAGACTCATCACCGCTAGACCCAAAGTCCCTGTTGCTAAATTGCAAACCCCAGGCGCCTTTCCAGCCGCGATAGTCGTCGTGAGTCAGTTCGGCTTTTAACTCGCGACTGGTGGAATCGATCACCGAACCTATATGCACCTCAGCGTCTTCAAACTCCAACTCACGATGTTGGTAATCGGTGTAGCCGAGATCAATATCCAGTTGCCCAAAAAAATTGCCGAGCCCGGTCAACAGCAGCTTGCCCTGATAGCTGGACTGCTGCATGTCGATGCGCACAGCGGGCTCTTGCGGGTCTTGGCTGGTGGGCGGCAAACCATAATTATTGTCCAGCTCGCCATAGCTAAACCCGAGTACCATACCCTCATTTACCCACGACAGGCTGGTTGAAAATTGATCGGCTTCGGCATCGCTGTTGGCGATAAAATCCTGATTGCCACCATTGCTGATGGGGATGTCGACATTGTTATTGCTGCGGCTAACCCCATCGAGGTGCAGATTAATGCTCTGGTAACCGGCATCGACACGACCTACCACTGCGCTGGCATCGCCATTGCTGGCGTAGCGAGTCTCAAGCGCACCTTCGATGCCCTCAAAAGGGCTGGTATGGATGCGGTTGTCGATCACATTGACCACCCCGCCAATGGCGCCGGGGCCAAAGCGCAGAGTGGCCGGACCGCGAAGTATTTCAATGCGATCGGCGAGCAGAGCTTCGCTGGCCACCGCGTGGTCTGGGCTGACATCAGAGGCGTCACCCACCGAGCTGCTGTTTTGCAAAATCTCGACACGCTTGCCTCCAAGACCGCGAATCACCGGATTGCCCACCCCAGGCCCGAACGAACTCGACGATACGCCGACCTGGTTTTGCAATGTATCACCCAGAGTTGAAGCAGCTTCGCGCTGCAGCTCATGACCGGCGATCAGATTAAATGAGCCGGCCATCTCCTGAGCGGATTTTTGGTGCGGAGAGGCGGTGACTATCACTTCTTCCAGCTTTTCAGAGCCGGGTTTTTCAGAGCCGGTCTTGTCATGGGTAGGAGCGGCAATGGCCATAAACGGGTAGAGCAGGATCGCCATCAAGGCAATCGTTAAAGATTGTTGGGTATTCATTTTTCACCTGTAAATCAAGATTCGGAAAGGGTTTTTCGAAAATTACAGGTTCAGAGGGGG
>JALRJD010000324.1 GCA_023255165.1 Porticoccaceae bacterium
CCCAACTCGACGAGCAGGGTCAGGTCAGTTACCAACTGCCGCTGGACGAACAGCGCATCGAACTCAACAGCCTGATTGGCAAACCCATCGCCATCGAACATCTCGGTGATATTCACTGTGTCCACTGCGGGCGGCGTTCGAAAAAAAGCTTTAGTCAGGGTTACTGTTACCCCTGTTTCACCTCGCTGCCCCAGTGCGACAGCTGCATTATGAGCCCTGAAAAATGCCACTTTCACCACGGCACCTGTCGCGATGCGGAGTGGGGCGAAAAATATTGTTTTACCGACCATTTTGTCTATCTCGCCAACTCCTCCGGGGTCAAGGTCGGCATCACCCGTGGCACTCAGTTGCCAACCCGCTGGATTGACCAGGGCGCGACTCAGGGCCTGCCCATTTTCCGGGTGCAGACACGCTACCAGGCTGGACTGATTGAAGACTGCCTGCGTGAACATATCGCCGACAAAACCCACTGGCAAAAAATGCTCAAGGGCGATGCGGAGCAGGTTGATCTGGCCGCGCTGCGCGATGAGCTGATGGCCAAATCTGAACCCGGTCTGCAACTGCTGGAGCAGGAATTTGGTTTGCAGGCACTGCAGCGGCTGTTCAACGAAAACGTCACCAGGATTGATTTCCCGGTCAGCCAGTGGCCGGAAAAAGTGAAGAGCTTTAACCTCGACAAACAGCCGCTGATTGAAGGCGTGTTGCTGGGTATTAAAGGCCAGTATCTGATCCTTGATACCGGGGTGATTAATATCCGTAAATACACTGCCTACAACGTACAGTTTTCCGCTGCTGCCTGAGCTGTTGACTCAACCCACGCCAAGAAACGCCCGGACAATTTTTCATGAAAGACGCACTGCCACAGACTATTTATCTGCAAGATTACAAAGTATCTGCTTTTGTGATCGAAAAAACCGACCTGCTGTTTGAGCTCGGCGAAGAGCACACCCGGGTTACCGCGACATTAACGGTGGCGCGCAACGCACTGAGCGACGAGCACGGCGCGGATCTGGTGCTGCACGGCAGCGCCGGGCTCGACCTGCAGTCCGTCGTGGTGGATGGCCAGCCATTGGCAGCGGGCGACTTCAGTCGCGACGATGAATCACTCACCATTCCCGGCCTCGGCGCCCGCGCAATCATCACCACCCAGGTGCTGATCAAGCCCCAGGACAACACCACCATGATGGGGCTTTACCGTTCGCGCACCATGTACTGCACCCAGTGCGAAGCCGAGGGTTTTCGTGATATCACCTACTATCTCGATCGCCCCGACGTCATGTCAGAGTTCACCAGCAAAATTATTGCCGACAAGGCCCAGTACCCAGTGCTGCTGTCAAACGGCAACCCCATTGAACGCGGCGAGCTGGATGGCGGCCGCCACTTTGTCACCTGGCACGACCCGTTTAAAAAGCCCGCCTATCTGTTTGCCCTGGTTGCCGGCACATTGAGCTGCGTCGAAGACAGCTTTACCACCATGTCTGGGCGTCATGTCAAATTGCAGATTTTTGTTGAAGACAAAGATCTGGATAAGTGCGATCACGCGATGATTTCACTGAAGCACTCCATGCGCTGGGACGAGCAAGCCTACGGCTGCGAATACGATCTGGATATCTTTATGATCGTCGCCGTCGACGACTTCAATATGGGCGCAATGGAAAACAAAGGGCTGAATATTTTTAACACCTCCGCGGTGTTGGCCAACCCCAAGACCACAACCGATGCCGCCTTTCAGCGCGTCGAATCCATTGTTGCCCACGAATATTTTCACAACTGGTCGGGCAATCGCGTCACCTGCCGCGACTGGTTTCAGCTCAGCCTTAAAGAGGGCTTTACCGTCTTTCGCGACTCGCAGTTTTCCGCCGATATGAACTCGGCAACGGTTAAACGCATTGAAGATGTCACCTATCTGCGCACCCATCAATTCGCCGAAGATGGCGGCCCGATGGCGCACCCGGTGCAGCCCGACTCCTACATGGAGATCAATAATTTTTACACCCTCACGGTGTATGAAAAGGGCGCTGAAGTGGTCGGCATGATCCGCACGCTGCTTGGCGCAGAGACCTTCCGCCAGGGCAGCGATATCTACTTCGAACGTCATGACGGCCAGGCCGTCACCATCGAAGAGTTTGTTCGGGCGATGGAAGAGGCCAGCGGCCGCGATCTGACCCAGTTCCGCCGCTGGTATAAACAGTCAGGCACGCCACAGTTAAAAGTCACCTCCGAATATGACGCCGATGCCCGCACCATTACTCTCGACTTTGCCCAGAGCTGCCCGGCAACACCTGGGCAGGCACAAAAACAGCCATTTGTTATCCCGGTCAAACTCGGCCTGGTGGGAGCGCAGGGCGATCTGCCGCTCAACGCCAATGGCGACACCGAAATGGTTTATGAGGTCAATCAAACGTCTCAAACTCTGGTAATAGACGGTATTCATCAGGCACCCGTGCCCTCACTGCTGCGCGGCTTTTCCGCACCGGTAAAACTGCACTACCCCTACAGCAAAGAGCAGCTGATTCATCTGATGGCCAATGACAGCGACGGCTTTAACCGCTGGGACGCCGGCCAGCAACTCAGCTTTGAACTGCTGCAAAAACTCAGCGCCGATGCCCATGCACAGCGGCCGCTGCAGATGGACCAACAGCTAACCGCCGCCTTTAAAACCTTGCTTGACGATGAAAGCCTCGACCCGGCCATGGTCGAGCTGATGCTGCAACTGCCCAGCGAAGCCCAGCTGCATGAAGAAGCCGATATTATTCACGCCGACGCCATTCACGCTGCGCGACTGTTTGTGCGCCAGTCATTGGCCAGCGCACTCAGCGCTGAATTTCTCGCCGTCTATCAGCGCCACAATATCAATCAGGCCTATGCCCCGGAAGCCGCACAGATTGGCCGCCGTGCCCTGAAAAATGTAGCCCTCAGCTACCTGATGCTGGTCGACAATCTCGGCGTCGACCTGGCCGCCGAGCAGTTCCAGCGTGCCGACAATATGACTGACAAAGCCACCGCGCTGGCCTGTCTGGTGAATTGCCCGGCTGCCGCCACTCAAGCCGCCGAGGCACTGCAACAGTTTGAACAGCAGTATCGTGATGAAGCGCTGGTGATGAACCTGTGGTTGCAGATTCAGGCTGCCAACAGTCAGCCCGGCGGCTTGCAGCGAGTTGAGGCGCTTGAGCAACATCCGGCCTTTACCTTTAGCAACCCAAATAAAATCCGCAGCCTGATTGGCGGTTTCTGCAATGCCAATCTGGTCAACTTCCACAACCCGGATGGGTCGGGGTATGAGTTTCTCAAGCAGCGCATCCTTAGCTTGCACAGCCGCAACCCCCAGGTGGCGGCGCGACTAATGACACCGTTGACCCGCTGGCAGAAATTCCCCGACCCCAACCGCCAGCAGATGCGCGAAGCACTGCAAGTGATCGCCGACGAGCCCGGATTGGTGAAAGATATTGTCGAAATCGCGACTAAGTCACTGCAATAAAGCAGAAATGAAACTGCGGCTGGCAAAGCCAAAATTGTTGGCTATGCTGTAGATGTCGGGTCGGTAATATCCTTTTTGCCGGCCCGATGATTCAGCACTCAACTGCAAACTGGTCGACTTGGTTCCGAAGCACATGCAAGTCCGAAATGTCCGGCAAGTAGCGAATGTCTAATCCCCATTCCGGGTTCTGAATGTCTCATGTAACTCCATTTTAAGAGGGCCTAACCAGCCCTCTTTTTTTAGCGGTTTTTTTTATCCCTCTTTTTTTAACGCGTCTTTTTTTATCATGTCTTTTAGCCATCCTTTGTCAGTTACCGTCTTGCCAATCCATCCCATTCTTGAATAGCCATCATTTGTAGCCTACTTTTAAAGAGTAACAAGGGGGGGCTGTCACTCAGGCATCAGGTGCACAGCAC
>JALRJD010000039.1 GCA_023255165.1 Porticoccaceae bacterium
GAGCCTCAGTCTGGAAGGGGAAAGCTCGGCGAGAGCTGCGGTGGCAAGCAACGGAGAGCAGAGCAAAAATCGTCCGGTCTGTTCCAATGTGGCGGCGAGCTCCACATAACCCAACCCGAGGCCACCCAACGCTTCGGGAACAGGCAGCGCCTGCCAAAACAGTTCGCCACTTATCTGCCGCCATAGATCGGCATCGTAGCCCCCGGGCAGCGCCATCGCACTGCGCACCGCGGCACTGGTGGAGACCTCACTGACAAAGGCCTCAGCGGTGTCGCGAATCATGATTTGTTCGTCGGTAAACTTGAATTCCACTGTAACCTCAGGTGCCGTAAACGTTTTGTGCAGGAATAGCGCTGGCCAACAGATCATTCATTGCAGCGTCGAGGGTTTCAGGGGTCCACTGCTGACCATTGTCGAGGCCAGTGGTGGTGCGCCAACCGTCGGCAATCGACAACTTGCCGCCCTCAGCTTCAAAGACACGACCACTGACATGGCTGGAATTTTCCGAGCACAGCCAGGCCACCAGTGGCGACACATTCTCCGGCGCCCAATAGTCAAAACTGCCATCCTCCGGCTTGGCCATACGCGCAGCCATGGAGGGCACAGCCGTGGTCATGCCGGTACGCGCCGCTGGAGCAATGGCATTGGCGGTCACGCCGTAGCGGCCCAACTCGGCGGACTGGTTCAGGGTTAATGCACAGATACCGGCTTTGGCAGCGGCATAGTTGGACTGTCCAACCGAACCCTGCAGGCCGGCACCAGATGTGGTGTTAACAATACGTGCCGCCAGGCCTTCACCCTTTTTCGCCAGGTCACGCCAGTAGTCAACCGCATGTCTGGTGGTGCAGAAATGACCTTTCAGATGCACCGATATCACCGCGTCCCAGTCTTCTTCAGTGAGCGACGCAAACATGCGATCGCGATTGTTACCGGCGTTATTGACCACCGCATGCAGTGCACCAAATTCACTGATCGCCTGCTCAACACTGCGCTTGCTGTCAGCGAAATCGGTGATATTCGCGCTGTTGAACACCGCCGCGCCACCGCTGCTGACAATCTCGTTAGCCACCTGCTCGGCGGCCGTCTGGTTGATATCATTGATCACCACTTTGGCGCCGTGACTGGCCAGCACTCTGGCGTGAGCGGCACCCAGGCCGCCCCCTGCACCGGTAATAATAACCACACGGTCTTGACAAAATTTCTGCACCTGAAGCTCCTTATAATCGCTCAATAATCGTCACGTTAGCCTGACCGCCACCCTCGCACATGGTCTGCAACCCGTAGCGACCGCCACGGCGTTCCAACTCATGCAACAATGTGGTCATCAACTTGGTACCCGTGGCTCCCAGAGGATGCCCCAGGGCAATGGCGCCACCGTTGACGTTGGTCTGTTCATGGGCATAGCCGGTCTCTTGCAACCAGGCCATTGCTACCGAGGCAAAGGCTTCGTTAATCTCAACCAGGTCTATATCGTTGAGGCTGAGGCCAGCTTTTTGCAAAGCATATTGGGTCGCCGAGATCGGCGCCGTGAGCATCCAGATAGGATCCGCTGCACGCACACTCATATGCGCTATGCGCGCTCGTGGTGTCAGGTTGTAGCGTTTCAGGGCGCGCTCAGAGACCACCAAAACAGCAGATGATGCATCGCAGGTTTGACTGGAGACCGCCGCGGTAATGCGCCCGTCCTCTTGCAGTGGCAGTAACTCGGCCATTTTTTCCAGGGAGGTATCGCGAACTGTTTCATCCATGGTCAAGCCATTTATCGGTGCCACTTCACGGTCGAAATAACCCTTGGCAATGGCCTCCGCTGCGCGCTGATGAGAGCTCAGGGCAAACTGTTCCATGGCCTCGCGGCTAAGATTCCAATGCTTGGCAATCATCTCGGCAGAATTAAACTGCGACACCGGCACATTGCCATAGCGCTCGACCCAACCCTGACTACCGGAAAAGGGGTCACTAAAACCCATCGGCTCGGCCACCAGCATGGCCGATGAAATTGGAATAGAGCTCATGGTCTGCACGCCACCGGCGACAACCACATCCATGCAGCCCGACATCACCGCCTGGGCAGCAAAGTGCACGGCCTGCTGGGAAGAGCCGCACTGACGATCTATGGTTGTTCCCGGCACGGCGTCCGACAGACCCGCCGCCAACCATGCGGTGCGGGCAATATCACCGGCCAATGGGCCAATAGTGTCGACACAGCCAAAAATCACATCATCATATTCACTGTCGG
>JALRJD010000088.1 GCA_023255165.1 Porticoccaceae bacterium
GCCTGGGCCTGCCCTGCAAGGGCCTCGGCCTCGGCGTTTTCCAGCATTGAACTGATTCTCGCCAACAGCTCGGTCTGGATGCGGGTATTGGCTATCAGCGGTTCCTGATAATCAGCATCCTGATCCTGGTCAGCGTCCTCGCTGCGGTAGGCAGCCTGCTGTTCCTGCACACCACTGGTTTCGGCCGCCAAGTCAGACTGTTGTTGTGTGCCGGACGGTTGCTCTGTGTCGGACTGTTCTGCTGTTTTAGGTTGAAGTTGGGTCTCGGAATGAGCTTGAGAGGCAGATTGAGACTGCAAATCCGGCTTTGACTTGGCACCCTCCGGGCGCTCTTCGATTAACTCGCAACCCGCCTCCTCCAGCTGGTCGATCGCCAGATTGAGCATCTGGGCATAGGCTTTATCAAAACAGATCTGACCAAAGGTTTTAACCAGTTCAAGCTGTACCTCAACGGCTATCAGGTCACCATCCAGCGAGCCGACAAAGGCTTCCAGCAGCGCATCCGGCGACAGTGGCAGCGGGTTTGGCAGAGCGACATCGTCGAGCAGGGATTTAAAGCGCCCTTCAAGTTCATAGAGTTCACCGCGCAGCTGCTCGCGCACACGGCTGGAAAAATTATCCAGCGCAATCATCACCTCCAGATCCTCGTTCTCAAGCAGCTTAAAGTTCTGCCCGGCGCGGCGGCGGGAACGGGAAGCCGGCGCGATTGACGGGGAGGGATTGTCTTGCACAAGCTGACCTGAACCAGCGCCAGAACCCGAGCCGTTATCACCAAGCAACAGCAAATTATCGAGGGCGCTCTCAATGCTGTTTAACTCGATCTCGGCACCCTGCTTTTTCAGCAGCCGCTGGGTATCAAAATAGAGAGTTTGCAGGCGATTGCTCTCGGCTTGGGCAGCCAGATCAGTGAGCCTTTTGGCACAGAGTGCATGAAATTTTTTGAAGACATCAGAAAGATGTTGCTGGCAGAGCTGCCCCAACGACTGAACGAGCTGTTGCTTTCCGTAACGGGATCCGTTGCTCATTTAACCTGCCATCCCCGTGGCGTGGTGCATCTCCGATGTTCGGTGGTCAATTGGTAATTCAGGTTGCTTGTATAACAAACATAACAAACATAGCAAACATAACAAACACAACTTACAGGCTTAACTTACAGGCACAATCTGCAAGCGCATAAATATGTCGTCTAAGTATGGCCTGTATTGAACCAGATCACCTGAAAAAATCCAATGCAAAATTGGCCCGCCTGAACCGCCGCCGGCCAATGCTGCTATACTTTCGCAAACCCGTCACCGGCGCACCGGACAAAACCAATAACCGCACGAGAAATCCATGGCCCGCAAGAAAACCAGGCAATCATCAAAAAAACCCCTGTCGCAAGATCAGCTGTTAAAAAAACAAATGGCCAAAGAAGGCATAACCCGGGATGAACTGTTAGCCGATCTGCTAACCGGCGTCGAGCATGATATTCCGCTCTGTGTTACCCGCGCGCTGCTGGAAGATGTTGGCCTTGGTGATATAACCGCCAAATTGATGCCCGACGGCCATCGTTCCACAGCCGAGATTATCTGCCGCGAAGCTGCTGTTATCTGCGGGCAGCCCTGGGTTAATGAAGTGTTTCGCCAACTCAACGAAACCTACGACAGCCAGGCCACCGACAGCGTTGTCGAGATTGAATGGCATATCACTGAAGGCGACAAAGTGGTTGCCGACCAAAAGCTCTGCACCCTGAAAGGCAACTCAGCGGTACTGCTTAGCGGCGAACGCAGCGCACTGAATTTTTTGCAG
>JALRJD010000112.1 GCA_023255165.1 Porticoccaceae bacterium
TGCGAATAATCGACTGTGCGATGTTCTGCATCATGATGGTTTTCCCGGCTTTTGGCGGTGCAACAATCAAGCCGCGCTGGCCCTTACCGATGGGAGAGACCAGGTCGATAATGCGGCCGGCCAGATCTTCGGTTGATCCATTGCCGGCTTCGAGGCCAAGGCGTTGATCGGGGAACAGTGGGGTAAGGTTTTCAAAGAGAATTTTGTTGCGGGCATTTTCCGGGGCGTCGCCGTTGATCTCGTCAACTTTGAGCATGGCAAAGTAGCGTTCACCATCTTTGGGTGGGCGTATCTTGCCAGAGATGCCGTCGCCAGTGCGCAGGTTAAAGCGTCTGATCTGGCTGGGTGATACATAGATATCGTCGGGGCCGGCCAGATAAGAGGCGCCAGCCGAGCGTAAAAAACCAAAGCCATCGGGGAGTATTTCCAGCACACCGTCGCCGTAAATATCTTCGCCGCTCTTTGCATGCTTTTTCAGCAGCGCAAAAATAATGTCTTGCTTGCGCGAGCGGGCCAAGTTTTCCAGCCCGGCAGCGGCTGTCATTTCCAATAGTTCGTCGATGGGTTTTTGTTTTAGTTCTGATAGATTCATAGGAGGGATTTCTAGGTTTGCTATAGGGTTTATAAAGTGTTGATAAAGGGTTTTAAATGTTTAATAAGAGTTTGGTCTGGAGGTTAGTAAAAGTTGGTCTGATTTGATCAAACCAGGTTTACAAAGAATTTTTGGCCTTACAGCCATTTTTAATTATTTAAATCTTTGAGCAGGGCTCGCCGGTTGAGGTGCATTAAGCGACGCTTTTTGAGCGTTGAGTGCAGTTAGTTGGGGGAGCCTACGTGGGGTAAAACAACTTGAATTTCAGGAAGTATAGCGTGCATTAACCAAAGCGCAAGGGAATTTTGCAGCCCCGCTGACCATCTGCGAGCGGGGCGGCGAGTGCGATTACAGAATGCCTTCGACAAATTCCACCAATTGGGCTTTGGACAATGCGCCCACTTTGGTTGCTTCCACGGTGCCATTTTTGAAAACCAGCAGTGTTGGAATGCCGCGAACATTAAACTTGGCGGCGGTTTCCGGGTTGCTGTCGACGTCGACTTTGCAGACTTTAAGGCGGTCGGCGTATTCGGTGGACAGCTCATCCAGCAGCGGGGCGATCATTTTGCACGGACCACACCAGGCAGCCCAGAAATCTACCAGTGCGGGGACGTCTGACTGCAGTACGTCGCTTTCAAAACTCGAATCTGTTGTGTGAACGATAGCGTCGCTCATAGAGGGTCTCCAGTAATTTGTGGGATGATAGCCAGAAGCACTTTTAAGCAGTCATGTTACCATCCACTGCGCTCATGTCTCAATGTAAAAACGCGCAATGCAAAAAAGCGCAATGTAAAAACGCTCAATGCAAAAAAGCACCCAGCGGCACGATCTTTTTGTCCGGATATTGGTTGCCGCTTTGAAGATGCTTTGAGGGTGCTTTGAGAATAGGCTTATGCTTTGCTTGCAGGGCCAAAAACAGGTTTACAGAGGATAACGCGGTGGTTAAAAAACTGATATTGGTTGCGGCAATCGGCGCGTTGCTGTGGGTTTATTTTGCGTTTGATGGCCAGCGCTATCTGTCGGTCGATTTCTTTCGCGAGCTTTATGTTCAGCAGCCGATGCTGACCGCGGCGATCTATTTTGCGATCTATGTTGTCGCCACCGCTGTGTCGATTCCCGGCGCGGCCCTGCTGACCATTATTGGCGGCATGGTGTTTGGACTGTGGACCGGCACCTTGCTGGTGTCATTTGCCAGTTCCATCGGCGCAACTCTGGCGTTTCTGGTGTCGCGATTTTTGCTGCGCGACTGGGTGCAGGCAAAATTTGCCACGCACTTGAGCACAGTCAATCAGGGCATTGAAAGACAGGGCGGCTCCTATCTGTTTGGTCTGCGCCTGATTCCGGTCTTCCCATTCTGGATGATCAATCTGGTGATGGGGCTGACGCCGCTAAAAACCTCGACTTTTTATCTGGTCAGTCAGGCCGGCATGCTGGCGGGCACGCTGGTGTATGTCAATGCAGGTGCTTCATTGGGCAGCATTGACGAGTTTTCCGCTGCCGGTATTTTGACGCCGGCGGTTATTTCATCGTTTGTTTTGTTGGCGCTGTTTCCCTTTATTGTTCGCGGAGTGCTCAATGCCGTCGATCGCCGCAAACGTTACAGCGCCTATAAAAAACCGCGCAAATTTGACACCAACCTGATTGTGATTGGCGCTGGTAGCGGCGGGTTGGTCAGTGCCTATATCGCCGCCACGCTCAAAGCCCGAGTGACATTAATTGAAAAACAGAAGATGGGCGGCGACTGCCTGAACACCGGCTGTGTGCCAAGCAAGGCATTAATTCGGGCGGCGAAGACCATGGCGGAGTTTAAAAAGGCCTCTGCTCTAGGCATTAATGTTGCCGCGCCCGAGGTCGATTTCGCCC
>JALRJD010000059.1 GCA_023255165.1 Porticoccaceae bacterium
CTGATGTTTCTGAAATGCGTTGAGTACATCGGTGCCTTGATTGCCAGTGCTCTTAAATCCAGTACTCTTAAATCCAGTGCTCTTAAATCCAGTGCTCTTAAATCCAGTGCTCTGATAGTTTGCTTGTTGATTGTCTGACTGAGGTGTGTTGATTGTGCTGTTGATGTTGTCTGTGCTGTTAACTGTGGTGTTATCTGTGTTGTTAACGCTGCTGTTTATAACGCCAGCCTGAAAGTCCGCCATGACCTTTGCCTTTCCCGAGCAGCGTTGATCGCTGCTATCCAATAGTGCAATTCGCACAGAAAACCACTTTGGGTGATATAGGTTTGCTGTGGCCCCTTTGGATTATCACTGTGCCCGTTGCCGCCGGGGACAGTGTTCCCTGTAAGGTTAAAAGTAGTTCAGGGCCAGTGGGTTAGCAAGTTGGTGGCAGAATGGCAATTAGCGGTAAGTGGCGATACAGTATTCAAGATAGATCCATTGAAGTAGGTGCAAAATGAACCCCGACATTAAGGTGGCCGAGCCACTTCCGAACTACAAGTTGAAAATTCAGTTCGCCAATAATGAGCTGAAGGAGTTTGATGTCTCGCCCTATTTGGATAAAGGTATCTTCTCCGAGTTAAAAGACGAGCATTACTTTAGGCAGGTCAGGGTCTCTTTCGGCGCACTAGAATGGCCCAATGAACAGGATTTCAGCAAAGATACTGTCTATTTATTAGGTCGCTCTCTGGAAAGCTAATTCCCAGCTTCCGTATTTCAACAGCCCGGTTTTTACCCATTGATGAGAGTCCGCGCATCGCTCCCCCATGGTTGTGGTTTTAGGGGCTGGGTCGGTGTTAGGATTGCGCCCCATAGTTGGCTTTAACCAAAATCCGACAAACTATTCAAGACAAGCTACTCATGAGCGCACTTCAGGAAATACAGTCCTTTCTTCTCTGCCCCACCCCGGATCGCTGGATCGACAATGCATTGGCCAATCCGGCACTGATGCTGATTGACCACGCCAACTGTGAGAAAAAGGCGGCCAACACGGCGCTGAGTTTGATTAATCGCTACACCGATAATTTTGAGCTGTTAAATAAAATGTCGCGTCTGGCGCGGGAAGAGATGCGTCATTTCGAGCAGGTTATTGCGATTATGAAGCGCCGCAATATCGCCTATGAGCATGTTACCGCTTCACGCTATGCAACCGGTCTGCGCGACCTTGCCCGCAAAAGCGAACCGGGCAAGCTGGTGGATGTGCTGATTATTGGCGCCTTTATCGAGGCCCGCTCCTGCGAGCGCTTTGCGCGCCTGGCGCCACATTTGGATGCGGAGCTGGAGACCTTTTATAACTCGCTATTGAAGTCTGAATCGCGGCACTATCAGGATTATTTAAAACTGGCTGCGTCGGTGGCCGAGTCTGAAGACGAGTTAAACAAACGCATTGCCGTGATTGCCGCACGTGAGGCGGAGTTGATTCAAAGTCCGGACAGCGAGTTTCGGTTTCACTCCGGCCCGATGGCCTAAACCAAACAGCAGGTAACCCCATGATTCCTAAAACTGACAGCGTTGTTCTTATCGGCATGCCCGGCGCGGGTAAAAGCACATTGGGCATTTTGCTGGCCAAAGAGCTGGGGCTGGATTTTGTCGACACTGATGTCGCTATTCAGGTGCGCGAGGGCCGCACATTGCAGGATATTCTCGACAGCAGCGATTATCTGCATCTGCGCGATATTGAAGAGCAGGTTTTGTTAAGCGAGGAGATCGCCGGCAAGGTGGTGGCCACCGGCGGCAGTGCGGTCTATTCAGAGGCGGGTATGGCGCGTTTGAAAGAATCTGCGATCATTGTTTTTCTGG
>JALRJD010000202.1 GCA_023255165.1 Porticoccaceae bacterium
AATACGCCACCACCCTAATTAGTCAGGATCACTTCATGAGCGAGCTTTACCTTGTCCGCCACGCCCAGGCCTCTTTTGGCGCTGCCAACTACGATCAACTCTCCGACCTCGGTCATCAGCAATCGCGCTGGCTGGGCGAGCACCTGGGGTTGCGTGGCACCCGCTTTGACAAGTTGGTGGTGGGTGATATGCACCGTCATCACCAGACGATGGATGGGATCTGCGCGGGCATGGGCATTGATGGCGGTGATCGTATTGTGTTGCCGGGACTCAATGAATATAACTTTACCCATATGACTGAAGCCTATGGCAAGACCAATGGCGACGATCCGCTCTACCAAATTATTGCCGAAGATCCGGATAACCAAAAAAATTATTACCGCTTGCTTCGCAAAGTGCTCAGTGCATGGACGCGAGATGAAATCGACGATGTGCCGGAAACCTGGATGGACTTTAAAACTCGCGTGCTCGACGCTCGGGACCAGATTCAGGCCATGGCCGATAGCGGAAAATGCATTCTCGCTATTGGCTCAGGAGGCTCGATCAGCACATTTGTGGGGGGCGTGTTGGGCATTCCGGATGAAAATGTTTTTGATTTAAATCTGCAGTATAAAAATACCGCGATCACTCATTTCTTTTTTAACACCAGGAAGATGAACCTGACCGGGTTTAACAGTATTCCGCATCTTGATACCAATAAGATGGAGCAGTATGTGACTTATGGTTAGTCGATTTTGGTTAGCGGATTTTGTGATTGGTTACTGGGAACCGAGCGTTAGGGTTTTAAAAAAATAATTTTAGAAAACCCACGCCACCAAAAACCAGATAATCAAAAAAAACAGAAAAAATCCGCCAAGAATAAATTGAATCTCACCCAACAAACCATCGCCGGATGAAATCGCGAAAATAACCATTATCACAAGGGTGACAAAGAACGAAATCACGGCGGAATCCTTGAGCCCCAGCCCCGGGGAAAGGTGCACACTGACGAGTTCCGAGACGATTGGCAGCATCAGAAAAATCGCGATGCCCAGTACCACAATAAGCGAGATCAGCGCGATGGCAATTTTTCGCGTTTCGTTTTTGTCTTTGTTGTCCAGTTCACCGACCATTTTTATCACCCACCATTTTTGCAGGCTTTGATCAGCTCGCGTACCTTGTTGGGGTCGGGCATGCCATTTGCCACAATCTCGGGCGCGTCACCCGCGGTAAATATCTCGACTGTGCCGACACCGAAGATACGATTAAAAAAGGACTGTTTAATCTTTGTGGTGCGCACACTGCTAATGTTTATCTCTGAGCGTTCTTTGCTCAGCAGGCCTTTTTCGAAGAGGATTTCATTTTCTGTGACGCTGAGTTTTGAGGCTTTGTTTCTAAGATGCCAGACCAGCAGGATCAGGATTCCCACACCAATTGGAATTAACAGCAGTGCAACAATAAATCCGATGGGATGATTTTTGAACATCACAGGATGTTCGGCATATAGCTCAGTCATTGACTTTCTCCTTGTTATTGTTAGCGCATCACAGCGCGTGAATCAGAACCCAGATGGAACTCACCAAAATAGGAATGAGTGTCGCCAGCATGCCAAGTGGGCGACACAGGCTGGGCCCGATTTCCGTGATCGCGACATAGTGCAAGATGCGTCCGATAACCAGCGATGTTCCCAGTACATGCAGCCAGACATCAGAAGCCCTTAATAACTCCATCACCATCAGCAGCAACAGGGCGATGGGCATGGTTTCAATAAAGTTGCCCTGTCCGCGAATGCGCCGCAACATTTCCGGGTTGTCGCCATGGCCAATAAGGATTTTGGTTTTAACCCGATACAGGCCGACGCGTACAGTAAATGGCACAAATAGCAAGCCGGAAAGGGCAATGTATATAGGTGAAATGCTAAGCAGAGAGGGCAGTTCCATCAGAGATTCCTTTTAAGGTTATTTGCTTTGTCGTCAGTGCATTTTTAATGCTCACTGAACTTAAGGTAGACCAAATTATTCTTTTTTACCGCCCTGGCCCGATTACTTAATCCTCATGTTCCTCGGGACCCCAAGTCCGATTTGTTGTAGTTGCATCAGCATCTGCGGGTTACACTAAGGGGCTAGAAACGAAACTCAAAAAGGGGATTAGTGTGACAACAGAATTTGATATGAGCGGCAAAGTGGCGTTGGTGACCGGCGCCTCCAGTGGTTTGGGAGCGCATTTCGTCAAGGTGCTGGCTGAGCGTGGAGCCAGGGTTGTTGCGGCGGCGCGACGTGTTGATCGCCTTGAGGCCCTGGTGGCCGAGGTCAATGCCGCGGGCGGTGAAGCAATAGCGGTGGCGCTGGATGTGACCAGCAATGAGTCGGTCAATCAGGCTTTTGACCAGGCCGAGGCGGCATTTGGCACCGTTACTGTTGTTTCCAATAATGCCGGTGTGGCCTTTGTGGAAGGTGCGCTGCGCATGGATGAGGCAAAGTGGGACCAGATTGTGGATACCAACCTGAAAGGTGTCTGGCTGGTGGCGACCGAGGCGGCCCGGCGTATGGCGGCGGCAGGTGTTGCGGGCAGCATTGTGAACACGGCGTCGATTATGGGTCTGCGAGTGGCTTACGGTCAGATTAGTTATTGCACGTCCAAGGCTGGCGTTATTCATATGACCAAAGGTCTGGCGTTGGAGTGGGCGCGTAAACAGATTCGTGTCAATGCTCTGTGCCCGGGCTATTTTGAAACTGAAATGACCGAGGGTTATTTCGATGATCCAAAGGGCCAGGCATTTTTGCAGGCGACACCAGCGCAACGTGCGGGAAGAATGGAAGAGATTACCGCGCCATTTTTGCTCCTCGCCAGCGACGCGGGCGCCTTTGTTAACGGTATCGCACTGCCGGTCGATGGCGCCCACAGTGTGGCCAATTTCTGAGTGTTGGCATTTAGGATTTTAGACAGGAAGCCGATATGAGCCTGGAAGACAATCGCCGCGAATACGATTACGGAACTTTAACCCGCGAATCGCTCTGTGACAGTCCCTTTGATCAGTTTGATCTGTGGATGAAGCAGGCCATTGAGGCGGGTATTCAAGACCCCACGGCGATGAGCCTGGCCACGGTCTCTGCCGAGGGTAAGCCCTGGCAGCGCATGGTGCTGCTCAAGGATTTTGATCAGCGCGGTTTTGTGTTTTATACCAACCTTGGCAGCCGCAAGGCCAAAGAGATCGCTGGCAATACTCAGGTCAGTCTGCACTTTCCCTGGTTGCAGCTCGACCGTCAGGTGATAGTTGGCGGCCGCGCGGAGCGACTATCAAAGGCCCAAGAGATGAAATATTTTCTCAGCCGACCCAAGCCCAGCCAGCTGGCGGCCTGGGCGTCAAAACAGAGCAGCCGCATCAATTCGCGCCAGGCGCTCGAGACACAGTTTGCCCAACTCAAAGAGAAGTTTGCCAATGGCGAGATTCCGCTGCCAGATTTTTGGGGCGGGTTTCGTGTGGTGCCGGAGGAGATTGAGTTTTGGCAGGGCGGTGAGATGCGTCTGCACGATCGCTTTACCTACCTTCGTGTTAGCGATGGCGATGGCTCTGGTGATGGTGATAATTGGAGTATTAGTCGGCTGTCGCCCTGATTAATATTTAATTTCCAGCACAATAAAACAGCGCTCACCCGCTGGCGTTTTCACTATTACTTCATCATCCACAGACTTGCCCAGCAGCGCTCGCGCCATGGGCGAGTCGATGCTGATCCAGTTGAGTTTGGCGTCAATCTCATCGGCGCCCACTAATCTGAATGTCTGTTCCGTGATGCTGTCTTGATCTTCCACTGTTACCCAGGCGGCGAAGAAAACCTTTGAGGGATCTCTGGGTTTGTCTTCGACGATAGTGGCGTTTTCTATGCGCTTGGTGAGGTAGCGCACGCGGCTGTCGATTTCACGCAGACGGCGTTTGCCGTAGATGTAATCGCCGTTTTCCGAGCGGTCTCCGTTTTTGGCGGCCTCGTGCACAATCTGGGTGACCTGTGGCCGTTCAACTTTCCACAATTGGTGCAGCTCGGCGCGCATTTTACTGGCGCCTTCCGGGGTGATGTAGGGCGAACTTTTTGGCGAGGGTGGGCGATAGCGTGACATGCTCAGCGCGCTTCCTGCAGATTAAATACATCACGATAAAAGGCTAATTCGCTCTCCATGGCGCGAATAATATTGGCCGCTTTGCGAAAACCGTGGCCTTCATCGGGGAAGGTGATATGGGCAACCTTGATGCCTTTTTTCTGCAGCAGCTCAACCATCATCTCGGCTTGGTTGGGTGGCACCACTTTATCTTCCAGACCCTGCAAAAAGATTACCGGGCAGTTAAGTCCTTCGGCATGATGAATTGGCGAGCGTGCCAGATAGATATCCCGGCGCTCGGGGTAGGGGCCAATCAGGCTGTCCATGTAGCGTGATTCAAATTTATGGGTGTCTTTGGCCAGGGTTTCCAAATCGCCGATGCCATAGAGACTGGCGCCGGCTTGAAAGGTGTCGGTAAAGGTCAATGCCGAGAGCACGGTGTAACCGCCGGCACTGCCGCCGCGAATCAAACAGCGCTGTGGATCGATCTTGTGCTGCTCGGCCAGCGCCGCGATAGCCTGCTGGGTATCTTCGACATCGGCGATGCCCCAGGCGCCCGCCAGAGCCTGTCGATAGGCGCGGCCAAAGCCAGTGCTGCCGCGATAATTTATATCCACCACGGCAAAACCGCGGCTGGTCCAGTATTGCAGTTTAAGGTTTAAACCGCTGTCGGTGGCGCCGGTGGGCCCGCCATGACAGAGCGCAATAACCGGTGGCAGTTCATCCTGATTGCCGCAATAGAGCGGATTGGTCGGCGGGTAATAAAATGCATGTACCTGCTGGCTGCTGTGTTGGTTGCCGCTGGCAAATAAAATTGATTCTGGCTGGGAAAAATTGTCAGCCTCTAGCTCGAGGGTGGCGGGGGAATAGATTGGGTGGATCGCTGAGTCAGCGGCCATCTGCGGAGTGATGCTTACCAACTCGCTCGGCAGTGCGGCGGCGCCCGCCACCATAGTCAATGCACCCTGATGGCAGGCGAGGGCCTGCATGCTGCTGTAGTCGGTTTTAATGTCGGTTAGCTGACCCGAGGCTATATCGATAAAACCACAGTGCCAGATACCATTTTGAGTGTAGAGGCTGGCGATTGTGTTGCTGCTGTTTTCAGTTTCGATAAAGTCGTAACAGCTCATACCAAACTGCCACAGTGGCGTGGCAAATTCAGCCTCTATTTCCAGCACCGGAACGATTTGCTGGTTTTCCCGGCGATAGATATTCCACCAGTTATTTTTATCGGAAACAAAATAGAGCTGGTTGTCCGGCGACCATTGGGGCTGGAAGATTGCCTGGTTGTTGTCGCCGCCGGCGACCAGGGTTTTATCGCTCAGCTTGTCGTTCAACTTATCGTTCAATGCGCCCGCCGTATCCAGTTTTGCTGTCCACAGCTGAGTGCTGTCCCAGGGCATATTCGGGTGTTGCCACTCAATCCAGCATAGTTGTTGGCCGTCCGGGCTGATACGTGGATAGGCGTAAAAGTCCGCGCCGCTGACCAGCGTGCTCACATTGCCATCGGCAATGGCAATGCTGACGATAGAATTTTCCGGTTCACGATCCTGATGATGGGTTTCGCAGACGGCAATCAGCTGCTGGCGAGTTTGATCAATCACCAGATCCGCAAAGCGCGGCCCGGCCGCGGTGATGGCGACGGGTGGTGACTCGTTAGAAAAGGCCAACTGATAAATACGTTGATCCGCAGCATTAACAAAGTAGAGGTGAGTCTCGTCCGCAGCATAGGCCATGCCGCCGTATTCGTGCACTTTGCTCTGGTGGCCAAAGGGTGCCGGCAGCAGATCTCTGATACTGCCGTCGGCTTCGCGGCACATAATCACATTGCGGCCCGCTTCCCAGGGCCGGCCTTCGACCCAAAACAGTCTGCCACCAGAAGATTGCAGAAAATTCAGTCCCGGCGCGGCGCGGGTAATCAGTTCGGCGCTGATGGCAGAGGGCCATGTGCCATAGGGCTTTTGAATTTTTGTCATCTCAACCGCCCGCCAGTTTTACGCGGTGGCCAAGTTTTTCCAGTTCTGTTTTCAGTGTATCGCGGTGGTCACCCTGAATCTCAATCACGCCGTCTTTCACTGTGCCGCCCGTGGAGC
Source organism: Porticoccaceae bacterium (assembly GCA_023255165.1). Taxonomy (GTDB): domain Bacteria; phylum Pseudomonadota; class Gammaproteobacteria; order Pseudomonadales; family Porticoccaceae; genus HTCC2207. Next base: position 6,165 of record JALRJD010000202.1, read on the forward strand.
ATTTCTGTTTAAGCTGCTTGGCCAGGGTTTTTAGCTCGCTGTCGGGCAGCCCAAACCCTGAGACGGTGGTCACACCCTTCCCTTTGCGGCCCTTTGTCTCGCGACGAATGCGCACAATGCCATCGCTGTCGGGGATCTGCTCGCTCAGGGTCTCTTTGATGCGCCCGGCATCAGTGGAGTAAACCAGTCGTGATTCTTTATTGGCCATCGAGGTTTCCTATTAATTGACCAGCAAAATTTTACCAATATGCTGGTTTGATTCCATCAGCGCATGGCCTTTGCTGGCCTCCGCCAGAGGGAAGCGACTGTGAATAACCGGCTTGAACTTGCCTTCGGCGATCAGGGGCCATACCTCTGATTCGACCCCTGCGGCAATGCGAGCTTTGTTTTCCAGCGTCTGGGCGCGCAGAGTTGAGCCAGTCAGCACCAGCTGTTTCAGCATTAGTGGCATCAGGTCTAGCTGTGTGTTGGAGCCGCGTAAAAAGGCAATGCTGACAATCCTTGCTCGGGGTGCGCAGGCGCTAAAATTGCGCTGCATATAATCACCGCCAACCATATCCAACACCACATTGACGCCGCCGCCGGTTAGTTGCTGGCAGACTTCAACAAAATCGTCGCTGTTATAGTTAATGGCTTTCACGGCCCCCAGCGCTTCGCAGGCGACACATTTCTCATCGGAACCGGCCGTGACAATCACATTTACACCCAGCGCCGAGGCCATCTGAATCGCGGTGGTGCCAATGCCACTTGAGCCGCCGTGCACCAGCAGCCATTCACCGGCTTTTAATTCCGCGCGCTCAAATAAATTGTGCCATACCGTAAAGCAGGTTTCGGGCAGCGCAGCCGCATCGAGCAGATCCAGGCCGTCCGGAATCGGCAGGCACAGAGACTCCTCGGCAATTGCATACTCGGCATAACCGCCGCCCGCCAGCAGCGCGCAGACCTGATCGCCAATCGACCAATCCTCAACCGCAGCGCCCACAGCCACCACCGTGCCGGAGACTTCCAGGCCGGGAATGTCGGTCACCCCCGGAGGTGGTGGATAAAAACCCATGCGCTGAAAGACATCGGGGCGGTTGATGCCCGCCGCGGCGACCTGAATCAGTACCTGATGCTTATTGGGTGCGGGCACAGCTCTGGATATGGGTTGCAAAACCTCTGGCCCACCGGGCTGACGTATTTCGATGCAGGTTTGATTATCCGGAATGGCCATATGCTCAGACTCGTCGATTGTTTTAATAGCCGACGAGTTTAGCCTGAGTATGGATAAAGGGTAAGAGGTTGTTAGCTGCGCAGCGCAACAAACAGACCGCCACCGATCAACAGCGCGCCGGAGCCAGTTCGAAGGTGGCGGGTTTTGCTCGATGTCTGGAATGAGGATTTGGTTTTACTGGCCAGATAGGCATAACCCACCATCACCGCACCCACCGACAGTGTTGCAATCAGAAACAGTAGTGCAATATCCCCCGGCGAGACCTGCTGCAGATCGAGAAACGCAGGGAAAAAGCTGAAATAAAACAGCATCACTTTGGGGTTGCTGAGGGACGTGACCAGCCCGACCAGAAAATGGGTTGAATGGTTGGTCGGTTTTACCTGCTCTGTGAGTGTTGAATCCGATTGCGGTTTTATCAGCTGATAACCGAGATAGATCAGATAGGCCGCGCCGATATATTTGATCAGCACAAAAAAGTTGCCCATCACTTCGGCTAATGTCGCCAGCCCTAAAATGGCCAAAGTGATAAAGATAAAGTCACCACTGAGAATGCCGAGCGCAATGGCCAGCCCCGGACGAAACCCCGAGTCCAGTGAGCGACCAACCACAACCATAACGCCGGGTCCGGGCAGCAGGGCGAAAAAGGTCATAGTGGCGTAGAGGGCGATAGCGGAGGTAAGAGTCATGGTTATCTCAAGGCCGGATTGGTTCTGTCGCGAATTGTAGACCAAAGCCTGCCGTCGATAACCGCCAAGCCGAGCCCGATAAAGGCCATGCCGGCAAGGTGTTCGCTGTGCAGCTGTTCATCGAGTATCAGCCAGCCGAGCAATATCGCCGAAACTGGCACCAGAAAAGTCACCAATGTAACGTTAACCGCGCCGGACGACGACAGTATTCTGAAATACAGAATATAGGCCAATGCCGTGGAGAATACGCCGAGCCCCAGTATTGCCAGCCAGACATCGGTGGATGGATTTTCCAGCTGATAGGGCTGCTCAATAACCAGTGCCATGGGCAACAGCATAATGGTTGAGGCGGTCAACTGACCAATCGAGACGTCGAACGGGCTGATGCCCATGGCTTTGAATCGGCGCGCATAGGTTGTTGCCAGCGCGTAGGATGCGGCGCCACCAAGAACCGCCATTTGCGGCCAGATATCGGTATCAGTAGTGGAGACCAGAGAAGGGCTAATCAGCACGATCACACCGAAAAAGCCGATGCCGACGCCAATGGTCTTTTTTAGGGTGATATGTTCGTCCGCCAGCAGCATGCCGGCCACCAAAATGGTAAACAGCGGCGTGGTCGCATTGAGAATGGATGCCAATCCCGAGGCGATGGAAGTTTGGCCCCAGGTAATCAATGTGTAGGGAAGGGCATTGTTGAGCAGGCCCGTAACAAAAAATGTCCACCACAGTTTTGGGGTTTTGGGTATTGGCTTTTTAAGTAGCAGCAACAGGACCCACAGCACAACAGCTGCGACGCCGACCCGCAATGTGGCGATGGTGAGTGGTGGTAGTTCGGGCACGGCGACGGCGACAAAAAAGAATGAGCCGCCCCAAAGCAGGGATAAGCTCAGCAGCATGGCCCAATCTGTGCCAGTCATTCGGTGGTTGATCATTGATTGGTTGATCATTGATTGTTCGCTGTAATCGGTTGGTAAATAGTGTGGGTGGTTTGGACAGTGCCAAAAACCGCAATATTAGTACACTCATTTTTTAACGCTAAGCGGTTTTGGGTTTTGCATGGTGCTTGTTATGGGGCGCGCATTAGCCGCTCTGGCCGTAGTCATCTCAGCGGTTACTGCCTACAATGGAATTAATTAACAGGTTGGGACGAGTGAGCATGGTTGAAACCACCGCACGAGAAAAAATCTACCGGGTTATTTTTGGCACCGACACGCCGGCCGGGCAGCGCTTCGATATTTTGCTGATCTATATGATTGTGCTCAGTGTGCTGGCGGTTATTCTCGATTCCGTGGTGTCGTTTCACAATCAATTTGGCGAGTGGGTTTTTCGCCTGGAGTGGATTTTTACCGGGCTGTTTTCGATCGAATATCTGTTGCGCATTTACTCGTCGCCAAAGCGGCTGAGTTATATTTTCAGCTTTTATGGCATTGTCGATCTGCTGTCGATTGTGCCGACCTATCTGGCGCTGTTTGTGCCCGGCGCAAGTTACTGGCTGATTCTGCGGTTGCTGCGCGTGTTGCGGGTTTTTCGGGTGCTCAAGCTGGTGCGCTATCTCTCGGAGGCCAATGTGTTGCTGCGCTCCATGTATGCGTCGAGGCGCAAGATTCTGGTGTTTTTTACCGCGGTGCTGGTGTTGAGTGTGATCTTCGGCAGCCTGATGTTTTTGGTTGAAGGGCCGGAGCATGGGTTTACCAGTATTCCGCGCAGCATCTACTGGACCATCGTTACCATCACCACCGTTGGCTATGGCGATATTGCGCCACAGACCGTGGTTGGGCAGGTGATTGCGACCATGGCAATGCTCACCGGTTATTCGATTATCGCTATTCCCACCGGTATTTTTACCGCTGAGATTGCCCATGAGATCAGCGTCGACAGAAACAACAAGCGCTGCAATATCTGTGAGCGCAGTGGCCATCACCCCGAGGCCGAATACTGCTACCACTGCGGTATCGAGCTTCCCGAGTCTTAACTGGCTCGCCGACTGGTTTCTCTGCAGTCAAAGGCGACTATCTCCGGGAGCGAGTTTTAAACCGAGCCCTTATTGTCAGCCGCCAGGCGATAGCTCAACGCTTCCTGATAATCTTCGCTGCTGACCCTGTCGCGGGTGGCCAGGTCGGCAATACTGCGCGCCACGCGCAACACTCGGTAAAAGCCTCGTGTTGAAAGACCAAAGCGATTGATGGCGTGATCCATCAGTTGGCGCTGTTCGCTGCTCAGCGGGCAGATGGTTTTTAATTCTTCGCTGCTTAACTGGCTGTTGGTTTTTCCCTGTCTGCTGATCTGACGTTCGCGAGCTTCGCAGATGCGCTGCTGTATCTGCTGGTTGCTTTCGCCTGTGGGCTGCTGGTTCTGATTTAACAGCTGTTGGTTGTCAATGGCGGTGACCTGCACTTGCAGATCAATGCGATCGAGTAGCGGGCCGGATATTTTGCTGCGATAACGGTTGATTTGGTCGGGGGTGCAGCGGCAGCGCGAGGTGCCCAGATAGCCGCAGGGGCAGGGGTTCATGGCGGCGATCAGTTGAAAGTTGGCGGGATAGCAGACCTGTGCCGCGACTCTGGAGATATTGATCTCACCGGATTCCAGCGGTTCTCTTAACACCTCTAACACAGTGCGGGAAAACTCCGGCAGCTCATCGAGAAATAACACACCTTGATGGGCGAGCGAAATCTCACCGGGCTTTGGGCTACTGCCACCGCCAACCAGTGCGGCGGACGAGGCGGTGTGGTGTGGTGAGCGAAAAGGTCGTGACCATATTGGCGTGCGCAGGCCCTTGCCGGCGACGGAATAAATAGAGGCCACTTCCAGAGCCTGTTGATTGCTCAGCGGGGGCAGGATGCCGGGCAGGCGGCTGGCGAGCATCGTTTTGCCGGTACCCGGTGGGCCGTAAAACAGCAGGTTGTGACCACCGCTGGCGGCAATCTCGAGGGCGCGTTTGGCATGGTGCTGGCCGATAACCTGGTTGAGCTGGTCGCCGTTGATAACGTTGGGTTCTGGTTCTGTTTTCAGCGTACCGGTCCAGGGTGTCAGCGGTTGCTGTTGCAGCAGGTGCGCTGAGAGTTCGAGTAGGTGGGTGCAGGGTAGTATCTCAAGATCTTCGACCAGGGCGGCTTCTTCGGCGTTATCGCGGCTGATAATCAGTTGTTTGCCGCTCTGCCGGCAGCCCAGTGCGGCGGGCAGAATGGCATCGACACCGCGGGTTTCGCCAGAGAGGGCGAGTTCGCCGATAAATTCATAGTGGTCGAGTTGGTCGCTGGGCAGCTGCCCGGAGGCGGCCAGAATGGCGACAGCGATGGCGAGATCAAAGCGGCTGCCTTCTTTAGGCAGTTCGGCTGGCGCCAGATTGACGGTGATGCGGCGGGCGGGAAAGTCAAAGTGCGAGTTGATAATGGCGCTGCGCACCCGATCTTTGCTCTCTTTAACCGAGGTCTCCGGCAGGCCCACCATATGAAAGCTCGGCAGGCCGTTGGAGAGGTGCACTTCAATTGATACGCGTGGTGCATTGATGCCCAGTTTTGCCCGAGTGTTGACCACTGCGAGTGACATAACATACCTCCCTGTATGTCGTTAAAGGTTTGGAATCTCTGTTTTAGGATTTTTCGGTGAGTTGACGAATACTGGTTTCCAGTTCGCTGACCTGCTGTTCCAGGGCGTCGAGCTTTTCTCTTGAGCGCTGCAGCACGGCCTGTTGGATATCAAATTCTTCGCGGGTGACCAGATCCATCTTTTGAAAGGTGCTGCTCATGGCTGTGCGTATTTGCGCCTGCACTTCTTCGCCCAATGCCTGAGCGCCCGGCACAAAGGCCTGATTAAACTGTTTGATAAATTGGTTGACGATATTGTCCTGATTCACTGCTGTGGCTCCTGTTGGGCGATCACTGAATAGGTCGCAGTTTAGCAAATTGCACCAGCTTACCCCACGCATTTGCGCAAATGAGGCCTGGTTCTCGAAACCGCGGTGAAATTATCCAAGTTGGTGCAGTTTAATTTCGCTGGCATTTGTTTTATGCACCATTGTGGAGCATTTTCCCGCTTTATAAGGGCAAATTGTCACCATTCCGCTACAAAAAAAATGTTGGCACGCTACATGCATTACCCAAGTCGAAGTAACAAAAATTAACCACCTACACTTTTTAACTTTTTTGTATTTTTAACTTTATATCTTGGGAGATATACCTATGAAAGCTTTAAGAACTGCAATCTTCGCTGCAACTATGATGACTGGCGCCAGCGCAATCGCCGCTGAAGTGTCGGGCAATATTGCTCTCAGCACTAACTATTTTTTCCGCGGTATTGATCAGTCCGGCGGTGAAGCGCTGTCTGGTGGATTCGACGTTGCTTTCGAAAATGGTTTCTATGTCGGCACCTGGGGTTCAAGCATCGACTTCAGTGGCGGTTTGGAACTCGATTACTACGCCGGGTACGGCGGCTCTTTCTCTGATGAAGTGAGCTACGATATCGGTTACCTGTTCTACGGCTACCCGCAGGGTCCAAGCTCTGAAGAGTTTGAAGAGATCTACGGCAGCGTTTCCTACGCCGATGCCACGCTGGGTTTTGCCTACTCGGATGACTACTACGCTTCTACCGGTTCAAGCACTTACATCTATCTGGATTACGGTTTTGATATTAACGAAGACTTTAGTCTTGGTTTTCACTACGGAACCATGAGCGCCGATGACCCGGCCAACGAAGCGGATGACTACTCAATTTCACTAAGCACTGAAGCCGCCGGCCTCGGTTTTGATTTGAGCTGGATCGATTCTTCTGAAAGCGGTGGCCTGTTTGCCGACAATGAGTTTGTGCTGACCATTTCCAAGTCGTTGTAATTTTTTAACTCTTACCCCTCTCAATAAGCGGGTGGCCTCGGCCACCCTATGGAGAAAACAGATGAAACTGATAACTGCAATTGTAAAACCTTTCAAGCTCGATGAAGTGCGAGAGGCTCTCGGTGACCTGGGTGTTGCCGGTGTAACCGTCACCGAGGTTAAAGGATTTGGCCGTCAGAAAGGCCACACCGAGTTGTATCGTGGCGCTGAATATGTGGTCGACTTTTTGCCCAAGGTAAAACTGGAAATTGCGCTCACTGATGAGATGGTGGACAGCGCAGTCGAGGCGATTACCGCCGCGGCTCAAACCGGCAAAATTGGCGACGGCAAAATATTTATCTCCAACCTCGAAGAAGTCATTCGAATCCGCACCGGTGAAACCGGCGCCGAAGCTGTATAACGGGAGCTTATAAAATGAACTCTGATATTATTGAAGTCAAATACGCACTGGATACCTTTTATTTTCTGATGTCCGGTGTGTTGGTTATGTGGATGGCGGCGGGCTTCTCAATGCTTGAAGCCGGCCTGGTCCGCTCTAAAAACACCACTGAAATTCTCACCAAAAACGTCGCGCTCTACGCTATTGCCTGCTGCATGTATATGGTGATGGGTTACGCCATTATGTACGGTGGCACTGCCGGTGGTTTCCTGCCTGACGTCTGGTTTGGCAACATTATTGGCAATGCAACCCCTGAGGAAGTGCTGGCCAGCAATGGCGACACTTACTACTCGGGTGCTTCCGATTTCTTCTTCCAGGTGGTGTTTGTGGCTACCGCTATGTCGATTGTCTCCGGTGCGGTTGCCGAGCGCATGAAGCTCTGGGCATTCCTCGCTTTTGCTGTGGTGATGACTGGCTTTATCTACCCAATGCAGGGTATGTGGAAGTGGGGCGGCGGTTTCCTCGACGCAGCGGGCTTCCAGGACTTCGCCGGTTCTGGTGTGGTTCACCTCTGTGGCGCCACTGCCGCTCTGGCTGGTGTGCTGCTGCTCGGCGCGCGTAAAGGCAAGTACTCGGCGGACGGTAAAGTGAACGCCATCCCCGGTGCCAATATGCCTCTCGCCGCAATCGGTATGTTTATCCTGTGGATGGGCTGGTTTGGTTTCAACGGCGGTTCCGAGCTGATGGTTTCCAATATCGCCGAAGCCAACGCGGTCTCTGATGTCTTTGTTAACACCAACGCCGCCGCTTCCGGTGGTCTGATTGCTGCCCTGGTGCTGGCTCAGTTGATGTATGGCAAGGCTGACCTGACCATGGCGGTCAACGGTGCGCTGGCTGGACTGGTTGCGATTACTGCCGAGCCTCTGGCCTGGACTGGTGGCGCGGCGACTGCTGTTGGCGCTGTCGGTGGTCTGATTGTGGTGCTCTCTGTTCGCTTTATGGATTCGATCAAAATTGACGATCCTGTGGGCGCGATCTCGGTGCACGGTGTGGTTGGCATCTGGGGTCTGTTGGCGGTATGTCTCTCCGGCAACGAAGACGCAACGCTGATTGGCCAGCTGACCGGTATTGCGGTGATCTTCGCCTGGACCTTTGTCACCAGCATTATCGTCTGGGCCGTGCTCAAGGCGGTGATGGGTATTCGCATCAGCGAAGAGCAAGAGTTTGAAGGCTGTGATATCGCCGAATGTGGTATCGAAGCTTACCCTGAGTTTTCCGCAGGGAAATAAATTACCTCTATCCCCCTACCTACTATCTTTAATGGGTAATCTCCGGGGCCTTCGGGCCCCGGATTTTTTTTGTCCCGGATGAGAGTGGTGGATGCAATTTTGAGTTGAAACAGGTATCTTTGCCTGCATAACTTTAAATCCGTGGAGTTCGACAACAATGAAATTAATTACAGCGATTATTAAGCCATTTAAACTCGATGATGTACGCGAGGCACTTGCAGACGTGGGTGTGCAGGGCATTACCGTGACAGAGGTTAAGGGCTTTGGTCGGCAGAAGGGGCACACCGAGTTATACCGTGGCGCGGAATATGTGGTTGATTTTCTGCCCAAGATCAAACTGGAAATCGCCATTGGTCAGGAGATGGTCGACAGTGTGGTTGAGGCGATTGCCAAAGCCGCGGCCACCGGCAAAATCGGCGATGGCAAAATCTTTATCTCGACTCTCGATGAAGTGATTCGGATTCGCACCGGCGAGACTGGCGAACAGGCGGTTTAAGCGCCGCCTTCCTGTCGGTTATCGCAGCGCTAAAAGCACTAACAGCAACAGCAGGGATGTTCTCTAATAT
>JALRJD010000229.1 GCA_023255165.1 Porticoccaceae bacterium
TGGCGCCGGGAGAACATATTCTTATTCCCCGCGGCAGTGAGCTCGGCCCTCAGAGCTCACTGACCAAATTGCCAGTCAATCACAGTTACTCTGCTATAGCAGTTTCAACCGATATCCCCCGCGGCACGACAAGCGTGCAAAGGCTCAACGCCTGAACAACTCGCGCCACAGCGCAAAGGGAGACAAACAACAGGACGCACCATTATTACCCGCGGCAACAGCGGCCGGGACCACCTACCCAAAAACGATCTGGCTCTATTTGCATTTTCCGATGCTGCCGTTGGAAGCACTTTTGGATAACCAGCTGGATAACCCAAAAAAACAACAACAAAGCCCCACTGCCGTGGTCTCTCAGGAAAAAAACATTCTGCGTATTCTGTGCTGCAATAACAGCGCAAAACAGTCTGGCGTCGAACCCGAACTAACGCTCTCAACTGCATTAACACTCTGCCCCACTCTGGTGACTCTGCAACAACAGAGCGCGAGCGAGAAAAGTACACTACAGCGGCTCGCGCTGCTCGCCTACAATTTTAGCCCGACCGTTATTATTGCCGAACAGGGATTATGGCTGGAGCTAAGCGGCTGCGAGCAGCTGTTTCACGGCTACAATCAACTGCTACAACAGTTACAGCAGGCGCTGTTGTCGCGCTCCATCAGCGTGGATATGGGCATTGCCGCCAGTGCCGATGGCGCGCGTCTGCTCTGTCGTTCCGGATTCCAAAACAGGCTGCCCAACAGTGCCGAACTGCAGCTGCAACTTCAGGCCACATCAATAAGAAAATTGGCGATTAACAAACGACAGCAACAGAGTTTTCAACAGCTTGGGCTGGACAGTCTTGGCGACCTGTTGGCGCTGCCCCGTGCCGAGCTGGCGCGACGCTTTGGCACAGGCATAGTCGATTATCTGCAACTGCTGCTCGGTGAAAAACCCTGTCGTCTGCAACGCTTTCAACCACCGGCCAGTTTTCATGATCTACTGCAAAACCCACAGGGCATTTTTAGCAAACAGGGTTTATTGTTTCCGATGAAAACATTACTGCAGCGATTTAGCCTCTATTTACAGGCTCGTCAGTGTCACTGCCGGACCTTTGAATGGCGCTTTGAACCACTGCTTGGCGAACCCGTTTCGATGCGCGTCACCCTCTCCGGCAGCCATAACAGCTGGACAAATCTGCTCGACCTAAGTCGACTGCAACTGGATCGCATAGCCCTGCCAGCCAGCATCGAAACCATTATTTTAACCAGCGATGACTTTATCGAAGCTACACCAGGCGAACTGGATTTATTTGATTCAGTTTTATCCGATAACGCCACTATAAAAAAGAGGAGAAAAGAGGGAAAGGAAACAGAGTCGACAGAAACCCATCGGTTAATTGACAGTTTGCGTGCGCGACTCGGACCAGAAGCACTTTTGCAACCAGCATTGGGGCCGGATTATCTACCGGAAAAGGCTGGGAAAATTATCGCCGCGGGAGAACGACAGCAACCAGCTATCGCGCATCATGGATTGCAACCCCTGTGGCTGCTACCCAAACCGGTGTCGGTCCAAATGCGCAATCAACAGCTGTTCTGGCGTCAGCGACTATACATTTTAAGTGGCCCGCAGAGGCTCTGTGATAACTGGTGGCAAACCGACCAACAACGCGACTACTACCTGGCCTGCGATGCTGAGGGCGCGCGTTACTGGTTGTTTCGGCAACCTGATGGCGATTGGTTTGTTCAAGGGCTTTTTGCGTAACGTTTTACCCACTGGTGCCCACTCAGTGTAGCGGAGTGTTGCCCGATAATGCCGAAGGCAGCGCAACAACGAAGCGAAGCAGTGGGCATCCGGTGCAGCAACTTGTTAGGCGGATTTATGTTCCTTCATTTTTTCACAAAGTACGTCCACTATATTTTCTACTTCTTCATCAATTGATTTATCACGATCATAGGTTAAGCCTCCGTATTTTGTTGTCTCATCGAACATGCCGGGAGTCGCATCACTAAACCAAATTGGAATAACTGCATTCTCACC
>JALRJD010000235.1 GCA_023255165.1 Porticoccaceae bacterium
ACAGCAAGATAAGTTGGCGTGACGGTTTGTTGATCTTTTCCGGTACAGAGCTTGCCGATGCTATTGATCAAGTGATGCGTCACAGTAAAATCAAAATCAATTTAAAATCATCGGAGCTTGCCAGCTTGCCTGTTACAGGTATTTTTCAGGCGGGTGATGCCGAAACATTTATCAATGCCCTGCACCAACAGCTTCCTGTTGAAGCGATTCGCTACTCGTCAAATTGGGTGGTTCTGCGCCCTTATCAGTAAAATCCGGCAACATTTTGTTAGTGGCCTTGCTCTGCTCAAGCGTTAAATTTTCTGTAAGTGTTTGAAATATTCAATCTAAACCCAGCTGGAGAGATAAATGACGCAGCCGTTGTCAGCAGGTCTGTCCCCGTCAGAGCGAGCAGCTCATCAAAATATTGGTCTGGTTGTTGGCCCCACCATATTTGTCACTATGCTGTTGTTGGGTGGTGTACAGGAGGTTATGGGGCAGGAGGCCTGGAGAACTGCGGCAGTAGGATTGTGGATGGCGGTGTGGTGGGCTACAGAAGCCATTCCAGTGCCAGTGACGGCTTTTATGCCGATTATTACATTTGATCTGCTTGGTATAGCCAATGTGAGAGAGGCGGCAGAGCCTTATGCCAATCCGATTATCTATCTTTTCCTTGGCGCGTTTGTGCTGGCCCTTGCGGTTGAACGCTGGAACCTGCACAAGCGTATCGCGCTGATTATTCTCGCCCGCACTGGTACTGATGGCCGGCGCCTGGTCGGTGGCTTTATGCTGGTGGCAGCATTGTTGTCGATGTGGATGACTAATACCTCGACCACCATGATGCTGTTGCCTATTGCCATTTCTGTGGTAACAGTTGTGCTCGCTCATATGGACAGTGTCAGCGAGCGTAACAAAAACAATTTTCAGGTGGCGATGCTGCTGGGTCTGGCCTTTGCAGCCACCATTGGCGGTTTGGCCACTCTGGTGGGTACACCACCCAACGCCCTATTAGCTGCCTTTTTGGAGGAGAATTACGGTATTGAAATCAGCTTTTTCAGTTGGATGATGGTCGGCGTGCCAATTTCGGCAATCATGCTGCCGTTAGCCTGGTTGGTGCTGACGCGTTGGGCGTTTAGCGTAAATATACCCGAGAGTCAGGCCGCCAGGCAGCATCTGATCGAGATGAAACATAAAATGGGAGTGATTACAGCGCCGGAAAAACGTGTGGCAACCATTTTTGTGCTGGTTATTATCGGTTGGATTATACGCCGACCACTCGCCGAATGGCTGCCTGGTGGACTTTCCGATACGGGTATAGCCATGGCTGGTGCGCTGCTATTGTTTCTTGTTCCCAGTGGTGATCGTGAACAGCCTCAATTGATGGTTTGGGCTGATGTCAGCCGTCTGCCTTGGGGCGTACTGATTCTGTTCGGTGGAGGCCTCAGTCTCGCTGCTGCGATTGCCAATACCGGTCTGGCCCAGTGGCTGGGCGAGAGCCTGTCACCACTTTCAATTTATGGCTTGATGGCGCTGGTATTGGCCGCCACCGCACTGGTGATTTTCCTCACGGAGTTGACCAGCAATCTTGCTACCACAGCAACTTTCCTTCCGGTTATAGGTGCCATAGCTATCCAGTCGGGCATTCCGCCCATGGTTCTATGTATCCCGGTGACGCTGGCTGCAAGCTGTGCATTTATGTTGCCGGTGGCGACACCACCGAATGCGATTGTCTTTGCCTCTGGTATGTTGACGATTCCGCAAATGGTTCGCGCTGGATTTTATCTCAACTCTCTTGGTATGTTTTTGCTGACTGGCGTTGCGATGTGGTGGGCGCCTCTGGTTTTTGCTGGAGTGTAGTAAAAACCGGGTCTGATAATACTGCGAACCAAAAAAAATATTTTTCAGTGGCTTTTCGTAGCTGAAACGTTGGACACATGAACAATTGAAAAAAGCGTTGCATCCAGCAGTATTCGAGAGAGCAACCAGTGAGAGCATAGGTAACAGCGCTCCGCAAATAATAATTAAAAAGCTAAAACCTGGGAGTACAAACATGTTCAAAATGAAACTTATACCACGAGCCGTGTCGCTCGCTGTGGTCTCGGCCACGCTGGTCGGTACCAGCACCCTGAGTGGCGCTGTCCTGGCGCAGAAAAACGATAATCTGGATGAGGTTATCGTCGTTGGCTCACAAATCAAAGGTGCAAAAATCAATGAAGCGCTGCCAGTCAGTGTTATTTCTGCCGGTGATATTGATGCTCTTGGTCTCGATTCCGGTGAAGAGCTACTGGAGAACATGGCCGAAATGGGCCTCAACTACTTCACCGAAACAGAAGCATTTTCTGGAGGCGTTAACTCTGCTCGCGGTGACATCGGTTCTTACAATCTGAGAAATATGGGTGTGGGTAATACTCTGGTATTGCTTAATGGTCGCAGACTGGTCAACGCAGCGGGTTACCAGACCGAACTGCTTGGTGGTGACTATGTGCCAACTCTAACCGTTAACTCAAACCTGATTCCTACCACCGGTCTTGAACGTGTGGAAGTGCTGAAAGATGGCGCCTCGGCGATCTATGGTGCCGACGCGGTGGCCGGTGTTATCAATAATGTGATTGATACCAACTATGAAGGGTTTAGCTTTACCACCAAGATGACCGGTTACGATCATTTTGATGCCAACGACATCACTTTCAGCTCAAAGTTTGGCACAAAGTTCAATGACGGTGCTTCACATATGACTTTGCTGGTTGATTACTATGATCGTGACAGCATTAAGGCATCCGAAGATTATCGTTGGAGTGTTGGCGATCACCGTGAAGTACTGCCGGATGATTCCCCATGGAAGACCAATAGCGCATTCCGC
>JALRJD010000065.1 GCA_023255165.1 Porticoccaceae bacterium
ATGGCGGCGGCCAAAGCGGGCTACATTGAGGTTTACACCCAGGTGGGATACATGGCGCTGGGCATATCGCTGGTGATGTTGCTGATTGCGCCGCAGATTACCAAGATGATGCGCGGGGCTTAATACAAAGTCTGATATAAAGCCTGATACAAAGCAGTACTGGCCAGCCATAGAATGTCATGTTCAAACTGCGCGCTATTGTGCAGACTGCTGGATAGATGGCAGGGTGCGTGGAAGGCTTTCCAAATAATTTACTGAAACCTGAGAATAGAGGAATCGCTATGCCGAAGATGATTAAGAAATCCGAGATCGCAGATTACATTGGTTACGTCTGTGAGCCGACCGAGTGGTTTGAGGTGACCCAGCAGCAGGTCAATGAATTTGCCGAATGCACACTCGACCGACAGTTTATCCATATCGACCCGGAAGCGGCAGCCAAAACGCCATTTGGTGGCACCATTGCCCATGGCTTTTTAACCTTGTCGATGCTCTCTTATTTTTCCGAGAGCTACGCGCTGATACTCGAAGGTTTTTATATGGGTGTTAACAAAGGTTTCGACAAGGTTCGTTTTGTGGCACCGGTTCGAGTGGGCAGCCGCATCCGCTGTCATGCGACGATGCTGGATATTGTTGAAAAGCGTCCCGGTCAGTTTGATTTTAAAGTTGAGATCAGCATTGAGATCGAAGGTGGCGACAAGCCCGCTCTGGTTGCCGAGTGGTTAAGCGTACAGATGGCCAACTAACCCAAACAGTTTTAAAAATATAAAAAAAGAGGTTTGTAATGAGTATTCATTTTGAGGGGAGAGTAGCAATTGTCACCGGTGCCGGAAATGGCCTTGGCCGTTCCCACGCGCTGGCACTGGCCGAGCGTGGCGCCAAAGTGGTGGTCAATGATCTCGGCGGCGCCCGCGATGGCACCGGTGCATCATCCGAGGCGGCCCGTGAAGTGGTTGAGATAATTGAAGCGGCGGGTGGCGAAGCGATTGCCCATGGCGCCAATGTTGCCAACTACGAAGAAGTTGAAGATATGGTGGCACAGGCCCTGGCCAAGTGGGGTCGGGTCGATATTCT
>JALRJD010000278.1 GCA_023255165.1 Porticoccaceae bacterium
CGGCCCGATTCGCGTGTAAAGCGAGGTACTGTTTGAGCGACAGCGAGTTTACCGCAGCTTAGTGAATTGGGCCGACCATGGAGCCGATCGGAAAGGTCTTCCGGGTTTTGGCCAAGCCGACACAAGAGACCCTTCGGCTACGCTCAGGGTGACATGAGGAGGTTCAATGGATCCCTTCGGTCACTTCGCTCCCTCGGAATGACGAAATAAAAAAGGTTCCCTCGGAATGACGGGCAATTTGAGCTTCCACGGGGAAGAGAAAATAGTCCGCTCAGGGTCACAAGAATCTAACTCAATTCGAGACAATCAAAACAGCGCAGCAGTTAAACATTGAATGCCTGCTCCATTATTCGTTGCTCGCTTCTGCCAAGCCCCACTGCACTCGCTGCGGCCTTCCAGTTGCCAACACTGGCCAGCACCTCATCTTTGATTTTCAGTGCCCGTCCACGCTCAAGCTGAAAGAAATCAATAACATCCATAGCCAGTTCATAATCAAGGCGATTGTCACTGTCAGTGATATTGAGATGCAAACCATTGGCTGGCGTGACCGGATTAATATCGTAGGCTGGCGATAGCAACCAGCCGCCCCGGTGATAGATAAACCCGTGATTGCGGAGGTGGTCATCGGTATTGGAGATGGCGATGTAAAACACAATGCGGCGCCATAACTGCGCGAGATCTTCTCTTGTATTTGCACCGTACCCAGTGAGAAATTGGGCAAGTTCCAGATAACTGGCTTCGTAGTCGCCGTCGTAATAGCCAAGTTGCGTCATCGCCGAGGTAAAGTGAAGCCGACCCTCCGCGGATCGATCAAAGCGTTTGGTCAGAAAAGTATGATAATGCCCGCCAAACTTCTCGATCCGACTCTCCGGCATGATTACCCCCGCATCCAATGCCAACAGGTAAGCCACGTACTCCCAGGCCGCAATATCATAGTCATCCTGCCGACTGGGGAATTTGGCGATCCATAACTGGCCGTTCTCATCAGTTACGCTGGCCTTTGGTCGGGCACCACCCAGCGATGAGCCCGGCGCCATCAACATGTTTAACCATTTAATGTATTCGGGGTCATCACTGTCGGCATTCGCTTCCACTTGCCCCGCGGCGTATTCCAGCTCCCGCAATGATGAGATCGGCGGCGCAGCACGGCGTTCATCGTTATCGAGGAAAGGGCCATCCTTATCACGCTTGAAGCGCAGCGCGCCGGCGCGGTGAACATCGTGCACACCCAGCAGGTAATCAATTTCATTGAGAACCCGCGGGCGGCGTTCATTCAAGCGAGCATCGATCGCCTCGCGTCGTTTCATCAACAACCGGCCCCAGCGATCGGGGCAGGAATCCAGAAATACTCTGAAATTATTATCATCCTCACTATGCTGCTCACCGGAATAGAGATTGAGTTCAGGGTCGATTTTCTGGGCGTAAGGAGACTGTAGCCATTCAATGTCATAACTGAAGCTGAAGTGTTCTTTTTGACGCACGGACGTGGATCGCAATTTGCCAACGAAAACTGGCTGCCGGAACTCTTCCCAATCCGCAAAAACCAAAGCGTCTGTAATCATGATGAGGTTCCCGATTTCTTGCCCATCAACTTGATGTCCTGGAGCTTGCGACCCAACTTGTCGTCGGCGGCAACTTTTGCGAGATCTTCCGCCAAACCAAGCACGCTTAACACCGCCAGATAATGGCCAATGGAAACGCTTGGCTCTCCCTTCTCTATCTTGCGGATAGTCAGACGGCTAAGTCCCGTGCGCTCGGAAATCAATACCTGAGCGTAGCCTCTGCGTTTAGATGCCAGCTTGATGTTTTCGCCAAGCTGTTCCAGAAAGCCTCGATTTTTGGGGAAGACGACAGCGGAACGACTTTTTTCAGATTTTTTAATGGTCATAATATTTACCATATAAAACAATATTGGTAATTATAGTGCTCATAATATGGTTTTCAAGCACTTTGATCACCCTGAGCGAACAATGCTGTCACCTTGAGCGTAGCCGAAGGGTCTCTTTAATTCGTCATTCCGAGGGAATCCAGTGACCGAAGGAATCCATTTGGTTTTGTGTTTGGTTGGGTGGTTGGGTGGTTGGGTGGTTGTGAGCCCAGCAT